>NZ_BCBO01000059.1:0-27233 GCF_001320835.1 Pseudomonas sp. NBRC 111138
GGGAGCAAGCTCCCTCGCCACACTTGCTCGCTCCTACAAAGGGGCTGTGTGCGAGTGTCGCAGCCTTCTATGGCCCGGGGCTATTATTTCTTCAGGCAAGTGCTCATGAAGGTTTTGCGCGCATCACCGGCCAAGGCTTGGGTTTTCGCCGACGCATTGCAGTCTTTCATCTTCTGCTGCTGCGGGGTCAGGGTCTTGGCGTCGTTGGCGGCAGGTGCCGACAGGCAGGTCTTCATGAAGGCCTTACGGTCATCGCCCTTGAGCGTCTTGGTGGTGGCCTCGGCATTGCAGGTGGTCATTTTGTTCTGCTGGGCAGTGGCGGCAAAACCCTGGGCACACATCAGCAGGCCCATCATCAACAACGGAATACGCAGCATCTTCATGGAGTTTTCTCCCTGTTACCGTGCCGACGGGCACGGCCTACAGCGCAGTGTAGTCAAAACCTGTTACAACTTCACCGGCCACGAATATTCGCCCGCCGGTATTGCTCCGGCGTGCAGCCGGCGTGACGTTGGAACATGGCGATAAACGCCGAGGCGGTGCTGTAGCCCAGATCAAACGCCACGTGTTGCACACTGCGGTCGCTGTCCAGTGCCTCGATGGCCGCCAGGTAGCGCAGGCGCTGGCGCCATTCGCCAAAGCTCATGCCCAGCTCGCGCACAAACTGGCGCGCCAGGGTGCGCTCGCTCACATGCACCTGCTCGGCCCATTGCGCCAGAGGGCGGTTGTCTCCCGGCTCTGCCTGCATGCCCTCCAAGACCCCAAGCAATCCCGGGTGGCGGGCGTAGGGCAGGAAGCAGTCGTGGACCGGCGCCTGCCTGAGCTGGTCCACCAGCACCTGGGCCAGGCGGATGTCGGCGTCGGTGCGCGGTGCATTGACATCGCGCAGGGCGAAATCCTTGAGGATCGCCTTGAGAATGTCGCTGATCGCCAGCGTGCAAGGCTGCTGTGGCAACTGCTCGCACAGCTGCGGCGCCAGCCCTACGGAGTGGTAGACAATCGCCTCGGCATTGTAAGAGCTGTGCTCAGTATGCGGCGGCACCCACACCGCGTATTGCGGTGGCGACATGAAGCGATTGCCCGCCACTTCCATGCGCATCACACCGCTGGCCGAGTAATCCAGCGAGCCCCAGGTGTGCTGGTGCGGGGTGCATTCGGTGTCCGGGGCAAAATCGGAATACCGAAAGTACACCGGGCTTGGCAGGCGGGCAAAATCGGGCAGGCGCACGGTGTGTCGGGACATATTGTCTGGATTCAACGCTCAGTTGTCTGGATCGCAGTATAGGCTTCGATCCAGACAGAGGATAATCCTGCCTCGTCAACACACTGGGTTTCTTTTCAATGCAATACGCGTATCCGCTGCTGGCTATCTTTATCTGGGCCGGCAACACCGTGGTCAACAAATTGGCCGTGGGCTCGATCTTCCCGGCTGAAATCGGCTTTTACCGCTGGCTGTTCGCTGCGTTGCTGTTCACGCCGTTCATGCTCAAGCCGGTGATCGCCCACTGGCCGCAGATCCGCCCCAACCTGGGCAAGATCTTTATCCTCGGCGTACTCGGCATGGCGGTGTATCAAAGCCTGGCCTACTACGCCGCAACGCTGACCAGTGCCACCAACATGGGCATCATCCTCTCGCTGATGCCACTGATGGCGTTGACCGCCGCGATTATCAGCCTCGGCCAACGCCTGACCTTTGGCGCGCTGACCGGCGCGGTGCTGTCGTTCGCAGGCGTGGTAGTGGTGGTGTCGGCCGGCAGCCTGGGCGCGTTGCTGCAACATGGGGTCAACCTGGGCGACGGCATGATGCTGGTGGCGACCCTGGCTTATGCGGTCTACAGCACCCTGCTGAAAAAATGGCAACTGCGCCTGCCGCCGTTGGTGCTGCTGTATTTGCAGGTGCTGGTCGCGGTGGTGGTGCTGCTGCCGCTGTATCTGTTCTCGGCCAAGGCCGGTTTGGGCTGGGCGAATATTCCGCTGGTGCTATACGCCTGCCTGCTGGCTTCGATGCTGGCACCGCTGGCGTGGATGCACTCGGTCAAGACCCTGGGGCCAAGCCGTACCACACTGTTTTTCAACCTGCTGCCGTTGATTACCGCGCTGATTGCAGCCGTGGTGCTGAAGGAGGAGTTGGCGCTGTATCACCTGGTGGGGGGCTTGCTGACCCTGGGTGGAGTAATTCTGTCAGAGCGTTGGACCACACCGGTCAGACGCCCTCAGGACACATCCTGTTAAATCCGATAAAACTTTTCGCCTGGTCCGGGACTCACAACCAATAGCGATCACGCCGGCAGAGCGTGGCGTACAACCGGATTAGCCCCAGGAGATTGAAATGACTCAAGCACAACTGACTGACGTTGCGACCCTGCGCAGCCGCGCCCGCCAGAACGTCGAAAACGGTGCCGTGACCGAAGGCTACGACGCCGACCGTCAGGAAATCATCCGACTGCTCAACGAGTCGCTGGCCACTGAACTGGTCTGCGTGTTGCGCTACAAGCGTCACTACTTCATGGCCAACGGCCTCAAGGCCAGCGTGGCTGCCGATGAGTTCCTGGAACATGCGACCCAGGAAGCCGAGCACGCTGACAAACTGGCCGAGCGTATCGTGCAACTGGGCGGCGAGCCGGAGTTCAACCCCGACCTGCTGTCGAAAAACTCCCATGCGCAATACGTGGCGGGTAACACCTTGAAGGAAATGGTCTATGAAGACCTGGTGGCCGAGCGAATCGCAGTAGACAGCTACCGCGAGATCATCCAGTACATCGGTGACAAAGACCCGACTACCCGTCGCATCTTCGAAGACATCCTGGCTCAGGAAGAAGAACACGCCGACGATATGGCGGATATTCTGCAGGATCTGTAATAACTAACACCGCAACATCACCCTGTGGGAGCGGGCTTGCTCGCGATAGCGTTGGATCAGTTGATAAATCATTGACTGATACTCCGCTATCGCGGGCAAGCCCGCTCCCACAGTTACTTCACGGTCTTGGGCGCCTTGCCTTCCTTCATCTGTTGCAGCAACGGTGCGCACTCATTGGGCTCGCCACCGCTTGGGGCAACCAAGGCGAGCAAGCCAGCGGCAGGCCCGGCGATCACGCCGAGGGCGACCATGCCCGCACCGCGTAGCGCCAACGGAATGGCTTTCACGCCAGCATTGGGCTTGATGAAAGGTCCATTGACGTAGAGCGGTGAACGCAGGGAGAACAGGCGAAAGCCCTTGGATTCCGGCGTGATGGTCAGGTCCAACTGCTCGGTGGCCATATTTGCGGTGCCGTCGATGTAGATGATCGCGTTCTCGGTATCGAACACAAACAGCCGCGTGGTCGCCAGGCCCGTCTTGATGCCGAAGTCCGCCGCCGCGCAGTTGATCTTCACTTCTTCGTCGCCGAACAGACGGCCCACCACGTAGTTGCCCACGTTGAGCCCGGCGATTTCCATCAGGCTTCGGCTGATGGCGCCATCGTTGATGAGCATCTTCAGGTCACCGTTGGACGTGCCCAACAGTGCCGCCACCGAGTTGCCGCGCCCGGAAATATCGGCATCGCCGTTGAGTTCACCGAAGCTGGTTTTCATCGGTTCGAAAGTCGGGAACAGCTGCTTGAGCTTGAAGTTGCGCGCCGTCAGCTTGGCGCGGCCCTCCATCGGCGTAGTGCGGCCGTTCAAGCGAATCTGCGCATCGAGCTTCCCACCGGCCACGCCAAAGCGCAGGGGTTCAAGGCTCAGTTGGCCGTCGTTGAGCACCAGGTGGGTGTAGAGGTCGGTAAAGGGCAAGTCGGCACTGTGCACGATACGCTTGCCGGTGAACTCCACATCGGCATCCATCTCGCGCCAGCGTTCGGTGCGGAACTCTTCAACCGGCAGCACTTTGGTCGCCGGTTGCTTGCTTTCACCGCCACGGGCTTTTTGCTCGGCATTGGAATCTGCGCCAATCAGCGGCGCCAGGTCATCCATCAGCAGTTGGTTGGACACCAGCGCGCCGCTGAGCTTGGGCCGTGGCTGGCTGGCAACATAGGCCAGGTCGCCGTGGATGTCGCTGTTGCCAATCTTGCCGTTGAAATTCTCGTAGCGAAAGGAGGCGCCGCTGGCCTCATGCAGTTTGGCGATCAGGTGGCCGTCGGTGGAATAGGCCGGCGAATCCGGCAGGGTCACGCCGGTCAGCGGATACAGGTTGCCCAGGCTGCTGCCCGACAGTTTCAGGCGCAGGTCCAGGGCACCGAGGTTCAGCGGGTCGGTCAGGGTGCCGGCCAGGGCGATGCTGGTGTCCGCGATCTTGACTTGGGCTTGCAGCGGGAACGGCTTGGCCGCGTCCTGCAAGGCCAGCAAGCCACCGATCTTGCCCGTGCCCGCGAGTTTCTGGCCGTGGTACTGGCCTTTGACCTTGAGGCCGAACGCGTAGTCCTGGGGCGCCGAGCCTTTTTCCAGGGCTTTTTTGGCATCGGCATCGCCGACGATTTCACCGAAGGGAATCGGCTTGCCCAGCGGGTCGATGATCACATCCAACTGGGTCTTGAGGCTTTGATCGTCAAGGGTCACATGGCCTTTGTCAAAGCCGATGGCGCCAATATCCACCACCCAATTGGACGGTTCGGCGTTGGGGTCCTTGGGGTCGAACTTGAACGTCCAGTTGGCGCGGCCATCAGCCAGGCGCTGCAACTGGGCACTGGGTTCGGTGAGGTCGATGCGCGGGATCACCACACGCTGCACCAGCAAGGCCAGGGGCGAAATGCGCAGCTCAACCTTCTTGAGCGTGACCATCTGCGGTTGTTTCGACCAATCGGGGTTCCCCAGAGTCAGGTCTTCGGCAATCACATGGGGCCACGGCACCCAGCCGCGCCAGCCGCCTTCATCGGGCTCACGCTGCCACACCACGGCGAGGTTGCCGTTGATGGCGAACGGACGATGCAGTTCTTCGGAGACCTTGGCATTGAGGGGCGGCTTGATGCGGTTCCAGTCGAAGAACACCAACACCAGTACCACGATGGCAATCAACAGAACGAAGCTGGCGCAGCTCCAAGCGAGAATTTTACGAGTGCGCGTCATTGCACAGGACTCCTGAATACGACTGGCTGGGCAACAGCCTTTTAAACAGCTTATAGGACTACGACTGGCAAAGTGCCTGGGGGTTTAACGCAACCGCGGATTTAACCGAAAAAAGCGATTTTCCTGATCAACCAGACAATTTTCCCCATCGACGACGCACCATTGTTACCCAGGTTCGTGTCGAAAATACCCACATCGGTGCAAAGCCGCGGGCTTGAGAGGCTCGATCTAGAGCCTCCGGCGAGAACAATCAATTCTGTTGATTATTACCATTGTGTTTATGAACTTTTATATCGACTTATCAAGGGTAACATTAGCCCTGTACCCACTTTATCGCCCTCCCTAGGAGCAACCATCATGAAACGCCAATTACTCGCTACCGTTCTGTTATCTGTCCTGGCTTCCAGCGCTTTTGCCCTGCCAGCTGCCGAACAGGCCACCCCGCAGAACAAAGCTCAAGCCGTGCAAACCAGCCAAACCGTGGCTCGCAGCGGTTCGCAAGAAGACGAAAACCGTGATTACGCCAAAGGCGCCGTAGCTGAAAATGGCTACAACCGCTTGCAAGAGAAAGGTCTGGTCGAAGGCGGTGCTGAACAAGCCAACAAACGCGCCTACACCGAAGGCGTTGCTGAAGGCGGTGCCGACCGTCTGCAAGAACTGCATCAAGCACAGAGCTAAGCCTGTGGTGGCCCAGAAAAAAGCCCGATCTGCCGATCGGGCTTTTGCTTTTATATAGAACGCGTCACGCCCCGCCCCTGCCAAGTTCGACGCCGGCAAAGCGCTTTTGCTAGAGTGCGTCGCTGTACTTGCCGACAAAGCTCATCCGCTCATGCTGCCCCGCGCCGAACAGAAGCAACAGACCCGCCTCGCCCTGATGGACGCAGCCCGCCATCTGATGGAGTGTGGCCGCGGGTTTGGCAGCCTGAGTTTGCGCGAAGTCGCCAAGACTGCGGGTATCGTGCCCACCGGTTTCTATCGCCATTTCGCCGACATGGACCAACTTGGGCTGGTACTGGTAAGCGAGGTCGGCCAGACCTTTCGCGCCACGATCCGCCTGGTGCGCCACAATGAATTCGTGATGGGCGGCATCATTGATGCCTCGGTGCGCATCTTTCTCGATGTGGTTTCGGCTAACCGCTCTCAGTTCCTGTTCCTGGCTCGCGAACAGTACGGC
This sequence comes from Pseudomonas sp. NBRC 111138, assembly GCF_001320835.1. Taxonomy (NCBI): domain Bacteria; kingdom Pseudomonadati; phylum Pseudomonadota; class Gammaproteobacteria; order Pseudomonadales; family Pseudomonadaceae; genus Pseudomonas; species Pseudomonas sp. NBRC 111138. Next base: position 6,215 of record NZ_BCBO01000059.1, read on the forward strand.
GGCTGCCTGGCCGTGCGCCAAGCCATCGCCGCCCTGCGCGAAGACATCACTCGCGACCTGGCCGCCGACCTGACACTGATGCCCAAACTTCAGCACTTGGATGCCGAAGGTTTGCATGTGATGGCCGACCTGATCGTCAAGAGCGTGTTCGCCACCCTGCCCGATATCATCGACCCACCGGCCCACGCCTTGCCGGCCCACCTTACGCCCCAGGCGAAAATCACCCAGCAGCTGCGCTTTATCTTTATTGGCCTCAAACATTGGCAAGGGCTGGGCAGCACCGAGTAAGTCAATCAACCCGCCGTGTGGAACCGTTTGGCGGTGGTGTAGTGCTTGTTCCAGTAGCTATTGCTCAATGAATCGATACGGATGGTTTTGCCGGTACGCGGCGAATGGATGAATTTGCCCTGGCCGATATAAAGGCCGACATGGCTGACCTGGCCCCGCCCGTTGCCTTTGAAAAACACTGCATCCCCTGGCTTTAAAGCACTGCGTTTGATGGTTGTCGCCGATGAACGGTGCATGGCGGCAGTGGTGCGGGGTAGCTGGATATTGGCTTGGGTCTTGAACAAGTACACCAGGAAGCTACTGCAATCGAAGCCCTGCTCTGCCGATGTGCCGCCCCACTTATAGGGCGTACCCAGTAACTCATGGGCGCGGTCAATGACATCGTCGATAGAGGCCGGCTTGATGCTTTGCAGCGAAGAGCTGAAGGTGGCGCGGGGTTGAAAATTGGCCTTTGCCGATGAAATAAAGCAGGTCAGGCTGACAAGGCATACACAAAAAATTGATCGAAGCATGATGAACGTCGCGGTGGAATTAAACAGGCCGCATAGCCTAAAGAACCCGCAGGTAATCTCATGAGCTCCAAATCCTGATGGCTCGTAGGAAAAATCCTAAAAACATCCACAAAGAAAAAGATGAAAGAAACTTCATCAAACTGAGCGGCGCCATCAACGCAGAATGCCCTTCCCCGGTGCTATAAACCTCGGCACGCACCAAATTGATACACGCGCGGAAATCATCCGACGCCCTATTGAGCAGCATGCCTGCCTGACTACAGGGAATTCCTACTCAATTCCGTGATTGGCAAGCCCCTTGCTCTAGGTCTTTCATCGCTCACAGTTGGAAGCTCTCTGATGCTGGTGATACACCGCCGAATCGCCCCCCAAGCCCTCTGGGCCGCCGAGTTGCTGCTCAACTTCGAAGCCCGCAGCAAAAGCCGCCTGCGCTGTTTCAGTGCCGACGGTGAAGACGTCGGCCTGTTTTTGGAGCGGGGCCAGCCGCCCTTGCACGATGGTGAATTCCTGCAGGCAGAAGACGGACGCGTCGTACGGGTATGCGCCCGCCCTGAACAACTGCTGCACGTCACCTGCCGCAACGCCTTCGAGCTCACCCGTGCCGCCTATCACCTGGGCAACCGCCATGTGGCCCTGCAAGTCGGTGACGGCTGGCTGCGCCTGCTCGATGACTACGTGCTCAAGGCCATGCTCGAGCAACTGGGTGCCGATGCGCAGACCCTCGAGGCGCCGTTTCAACCCGAGCACGGCGCCTATGGCGGCGGCCATCATCATTCACGGCATGGTGATGAAGACTTCAACTACGCGCCCAAGCTGCATCAGTTCGGCGTGCGTCTATGAACCCAGCCTGGGCGCTGCTGCGCCTGGCCAGTCCGCAACTGCCGATTGGCGGCTACAGCTATTCCCAAGGCCTGGAAATGGCGGTGGACAACGGCCGCGTGCAGGATGCCGCGAGCGCCCGGCGCTGGATCAGTGACCAGTTGCAGCTCAACCTGGCGCGCTTCGAAGCCCCGCTGCTGCTCGCCCACTGCCGAGCAGCCGTCGAACAGGACTGGGCCCAATTGGCGCAGTGGTGCGACGAGCATCGCGCCAGCCGTGAGACCCGGGAGCTGTATCAGGAGAGTCGCCAGATGGGCTATTCCCTGCAACAACTGCTCAACGGCTTGCCGGAACTGGACGACAGCGCCCGTGATTTTCTTGCACAACGCGACGAACCGCATCTGGCCCTGGGCTGGGCCTTGGCCGCGCGCGCCTGGCACATCAACCCCGGCGATGCTCTTGCCGCCTGGCTATGGAGCTGGCTGGAAAACCAACTGGCGGTACTGATGAAAACCCTGCCATTGGGCCAGCAAGCGGCCCAGCGGTTGACCAGCGAACTGCTGCCGCTGCTGCAACAAGCACAGCAGGATGCCGAACGCATTAACCCTAACCATTTGGGCAGCGCCGCTTTTGGCCTGTCCCTGGCGTGCATGGCCCACGAGCGCCAGTACAGCCGCCTGTTCCGTTCCTGATTCTGGAGAAGCACATGAACACACAACCCCTGCGCGTCGGTATCGGTGGCCCGGTAGGCTCGGGCAAGACCGCCCTGACCCTGGCCCTGTGCCTGGCGCTGCGCGATCGCTACAACCTGGCGGTGGTCACCAACGACATCTACACCCGTGAAGACGCCGACTTCCTGGTGCGTAACCAGGCCCTGGCGCCGGAGCGCATCATCGGCGTGGAAACCGGTGGCTGCCCACACACGGCGATTCGCGAAGATGCCTCGATCAACCTGGAGGCCGTAGACCAACTCAACCGCCGTTTTCCCGGCCTGGACCTGATTCTGGTGGAGTCCGGCGGCGACAACCTGTCGGCCACCTTCAGCCCGGAACTGTCGGACCTGACCATCTATGTGATTGATGTCTCTGCGGGCGACAAACTGCCGCGCAAGGGCGGGCCCGGTATTTGCAAATCCGACCTGCTGGTGATCAACAAGATTGACCTGGCCCCGCTGGTGGGTGCCTCGCTGGAACTGATGAACAGCGACACCCAGCGCATGCGCAACGGCAAACCCTTTGTGTTCAGCAACCAGAAGACCGGGGTCGGCCTGGACGACATCGTCGCCTTCATCGAACGCCAGGGCCTGCTGACCGCCGCCTGATCAACCCATAAGGAACCTGTCCATGAGACTCAACAGACTTTTCGCCGCCGCCGCGCTGCTGCTCGCCCCTGCCTTGGCCTTCGCCCATCCGGGACATGGCGACAATGGCCTGGTGGCCGGTATCAGCCACCCCCTGGGCGGCCTCGATCACTTGCTGGCCATGCTTGCGGTGGGCCTCTGGGCGGCCCAGCAAAAAGGCGCCGCGCGCTGGGCGCTGCCGTGCACCTTTGTCGGCACCATGCTGATCGGCGGGGTATTGGGTTTCGAAGGGCTGCAATTGCCGGCGCTGGAAGGCGGGATTGCTGCATCGGTGCTGGCCTTGGGCCTGGCGGTAGCGTTGGCGGTGCGGCCGCCACTGTTCGTGGCCGTGGGCGCCACGGCGTTGTTTGCGCTGTTTCACGGCGTGGCCCATGGCCTGGAACTGCCGGATATGACCAGCCCTTGGGCGTATGCGGCTGGGTTCGTGGGGGCAACAGCCGTGTTGCACGCTGCGGGTTATGCAGTGGTGCGCTTTTTGCCGGCATCTGCGGCACCCTTGGTGCGCGTGGCCGGGGCGGCTTCGGCGGCGACTGGGGTGTGGTTGCTGGCAGGCTGAGGAAAAGATCGTTCCCACGCTCCGCGTGGGAATGCAGCCTAGGACGCTCTGCGTCCCAAAGCATGACGCAGAGCGTCATAAAATGCATTCCCACGCAGAGCGTGGGAACGATCAGCCTGCTACCATGCGCGCCTACACCCCTGCCGTGACGACGCCAGCCAATGCCCATCGCTTCCCCCTCTTCCCTGACGCCTGTGCTCACGCACTTCCATGACCTGATCGTGCCTCTCTGGCAAGGCCCGGGCTGGAATGCCGACCTGGCACTGCCCTTTGAGGCACTGGATGCCGATCACCAGCCACTGCCCCCCCAGCGCTATCGCGCCATGGCCTGCGCCCGGCAGTTGTACCTGTTCGCCAGCCTGATCGGCGAACCCGGCGCGGCTTTCGCCGAAGAACGTGCGGCGGCGCTGTTTCGCTCCCTGCAACGGCACTTTCATGATGCCGAACACGGTGGCTGGTTCTACAGCATCGACCCCGCCGGCCAGCCGCTGGACGAGCGCAAAGACCTCTACACCCACGCCTTCATTATCTTTGCCTGCGCCCATTACTGGGCCAAGGTGCGTGAGCCGTTGGTAGAGTCAGTGCTCAACGCTGCCCTGGAAGTCGTCGCCCAACGCTTTGCCACCGGTGACGGCTTGTACGAGGCCGTACTGGAGCGCAACTGGGCCTCGCTCGACTCCGGCCCGTTGCAAAACCCGTTGATGCACCTGGCCGAAGGTTTCCTGGCTACCCTCGCGGTGCGTGAGGACGCCCAGGTACAAGCGGCCCTGCTGGCACTGGCGACGGCCATGCAGCAACGCTTCATCGACCGCGAGCACGGCGTGATGATGGAGAAACCTTTGGGCGCTGTGGATAACTGGTTTGAGCCGGGGCACCAGTTCGAATGGTTCTTTTTGCTGGAATCTTCAGCTGTGCTGCGCGGCACTGCACTGCATGAGTCGCTGACACGGGCATTTGCCTATGCCGAGCAAAAGGGTGTGGATAAGTTAAGCGGTGCGGTCAGCGGCATGCTGGCGCTGGATGGCACGGTGCGCGACGGTACCCAACGGATCTGGGCTCAGGCGGAGTACCTGCGGGCACTGACCTTGCGGCCAGGCAGCGAAGCGATGCTGCAGCGTCAGTTGCAGGCGCTGCAACAGCGCTTTTTGCATGCCAAGGGTTGGCATGAATGCCTGGATGCCGAGGGTAAGGTGAGCCGGCGGGATATGCCTTCGACTACGCCCTATCATTTGGCGACTTGCTATCAGGGTTTGGTCCAGCATCTGGGCTGACCTGCAGGGCTCCATCGCAGGCAAGCCAGCTCCCACAGTTGATTGTGTTCGCACATTTAAATGTGGGAGCTGGCTTGCCTGCGATAGCCTCACCTCGCTCTAACAGACTTTAGGCAATCCACTTGCGGTCGCCCGTAAAACTGATCGTCAACCACCGCGCCGCATCCGCCGCCCCCAGCCCTGTGGATATCTCTTCACGCAGCCCATCGAGGGTGGCGACGTTATCCACCGGGTAATCCGCTGGCAGCACCACATGAATCTCGATAAACCGCGCCCGCCCGTGCTTCTGCACATAGGACACGTAGTCGTCGAAACCATGCTTGGCCTGCGCCGCGTCCATCACCTCGCGGACCTTGTCGTCCAAGTGATCCGGCGCGATCCCCAATACTTCGCGCAGCGCCGGGCGCAGGATCTTGAACGCCGGCGCCAGCATGCTCAGAGCCAGCAGGATCAGGATCAACGGGTCCACGTAGACCGCCCACTCGCCATAGCCCTGGGACTTGAGCAACAGCGCCGCCAGGAAGCTGATCAGCAAGCCCACCGACAGCATCGCGTCCACCAGCCAGCTGATGTTGTCGAACTGGATCAATGACGATTTGAGTGTGCGATTGCGGTAGCGCACATAAAAGAAGTACGCGAACTCCACGACCGTAAATACCGCCGCATAAATGATCACCAGCCCCAACTCGATTTCGCGCCCGCCATTGATAATGCCGAACACGCCATTGAGGAACGCGTAGATGGCGATCAGCAGCAGGAAACTGCCTTCTATCAGCAGCACCATCGGCTCCAGGTGCCAATAGCCGAATTGGAAACGCTCGTTGCTTTTCTTGGCGATCAGCTTGGCCGTGATCAGCATCAGCACCTTGATGGCGGTGGCGATCAGCGAGAAAAAGCCGTCGAACAGAATGGATTGGGCGCCGGATATCACACCCGTGACAATCCCTGCGATCGCGACTGCGAACATCAGGATAGTCGATTGTTTGAGCAGTGCCTGCTCACCTCGGTTACTCACATTGCCTCCTGTCAAAACCTTTAAACCGCTGGGTGCGGTGGGGTTTTCAGGCGGGCAGTGTACCTTATGCCGCATTTTGACCGATTTGCCGCCACTGATCGTTCCCACGCGTGGGAATGCATCGCGTGACGCTCTGCGTCACCAGCAGAAAGCGGGGCGCAGAGCGCCCCCGGCGGCATTCCCACGCGGAGCGTGGGAACGATCAGCGTGTGTCGCGCAGGCGCTTAGCCCTTGGCCCCACGCTCAATCGCAAACCCAGCCCAGGTCTGGCTCACCGGCATCAACTCCAGGCGGTTGATGTTCACGTGCGCCGGGGTGTTCATCACCCAGAAAATCGTATCGGCAATGTCCTGCGGCTGGATCGGCTCCGCACCTGCGTAGGTGGCGTCATAACGCGCCTGGTCACCGCCGAAGCGCACCAGGGAGAACTCGCTTTCACACAAGCCCGGCTCGATATTGGTCACGCGCACGCCGGTGCCTTGCAAGTCGCAGCGCAGGTTCAACGAGAACTGCTTCACGAACGCCTTGGAGCCGCCATACACATGGCTGCCAGGGTACGGGTAGTTACCGGCGATGGAACCCAGGTTGATGATCCCGGCACCGCGGCCATGGGCAATCAGGCGCGGCAACAGCAGGTTAGTGGTGGTCAGCAGGCCCTTGATGTTGGTATCGACCATGGTTTCCCAATCGTCGAGGTCGCACTTGGGCGCAGGGTCGGTGCCCACGGCCAGGCCGGCGTTGTTGATCAGGCCGCGCAGCGTGGCGAACGACGCCGGCAGGTTGGCGATGGCCTCCTCCATGCCTTTGCGGTCGCGCACATCCACCACCAGGCCATGCACTTCGGTCTGCTTGGAAAGCTCTTCGACCAAGGCGTTCAAGCGCTCGGCACGACGACCAGTGAGCACCAGTTTCCAACCGGCCTCGGCAAAGCGACGGGCACAGGCTTCGCCGAAACCTGAAGTAGCGCCAGTGATAAACAGCGTGTCGGACATGGTGTTCTCCTTGCGGGCATCGGGGGAAAAAACAGCCAGCAGAATGCCCTTACGCCGCGTTTGCGGCAACCGCTGTGCACACACACGCATGCCTGACTGATCATTTTTTAACCAATCTTCGCAAAGCCGTATAAACCGTAGCTTGCAGCCATATACGCGCAGGTTATCCACAACTGCGCCCACAGTCTTTGGGGGCAAGTGCAAACGGCTCAAAGCCGCTGTGTACAAGGGTTGCAGGCGGTTTTATAAAGTTTTTTGCTTGACCTGGGCGAGCGCCTATGTAGCCGCTGACAAATGCAGAAAAACACAACGATGGCTCCAGGCCAGTCATTCCGGCCCCTGCGCAAGTCTTTCCAGAGTTTAGTCACAGACTTATCCACAGGCTGGAAGGACTTATTTCGTTCATATACCTGTGTCTTTAAACAGGTTGACAAACCCTTGAGACGGTCGTGAAAAACACCCTGATCGAAAAACAACCAATACGCTACAAGCCACGTGGTTAAAGGCTTTCAGCCAGCTACTCCCACGTTACCCACAGCCGGTTCCACAGTGGATGGGGACAAGTCAAAACTGTGACAAAACAGGGATTTGCGGCGGCTATATGTCGCGCTTTTGAGGTGGGCTGGATTTGTTTTCCACAATTTGGTGGAGGGCTTGTTGACACCGCAAAAACAAATGTGGGAACCGGCTATGGGTGGGAGCTGGCTTGCCTGCGATGCGGCCACCCCGGTATGTCAGCTAAACCGAGGTGATGCTATCGCGGGCAAGCCCGGCTCCCACATAAGGCCCGGTTTCCACAGGGTTGATGCGCCTGGATCTTGGGTCAGTGACCGCCCAGGTAGGCGTTGCGCACTTCCTCGTTCACCAGCAACTCCTTGCCGGTGCCTGTCAGGCGAATCTCACCATTGACCATCACATACGCCCGGTCCGACAGGCGCAGCGCATGGTTGGCGTTCTGTTCCACCAGGAAAATGGTCATCCCGGTGGACGCCAGCTCGCGCAGGGTGGAAAAGATCTGCTTCACCACAATCGGCGCCAACCCCAGGCTTGGCTCATCGAGCAACAACAGCTTGGGCCGGCTCATCAGCGCACGGGCGATGGCGAGCATTTGTTGCTCACCACCGGACATGGTCATCGCCCGCTGGTTGCGTCGCTCCTTGAGCCTGGGGAACAGCTCGAACATGCGTTGCATGTCCTCGCTGGCGAACTTGTCGCCAATGGGGATGGTGCCCATCAGCAGGTTTTCCTCGACGGTCATGTCGGGGAACACCCGCCGCCCTTCCGGCGACTGCGCAATGCCGTTGGAAGCGATGTAGTGGGACGACTTGTGAGTAATGTCGACGCCGTTGTAGAGGATCTGCCCCGACTCGGCCCGAGGCTGACCGAAGATCGACATCAGCAACGTGGACTTACCCGCGCCATTGGAGCCGATCAGGCTGACGGTTTCGCCTTCGTTGATGTGCAGCGAGACTTTTTTCAGGGCCTGGATCGGGCCGTAGAACACGTCCAGGTCCTTCATTTCGAGGATAGGTGCGCTCATACCAGCTCCTCTTCGTCCGCGCCCAGGTAGGCGGCGATCACTTTCGGGTCGTTGCGGATCGCATCCGGGCCGCCTTCGGCGATCACGTTGCCGTGGTCCAGCACCACAATGTGGTCGGAAATACTCATCACCATGCCCATGTCGTGTTCGATCAGCACCACCGTAAGGTCGTGTTCGTCGCGCAGCAGGCGAATCATCGCGCTGAGGGCTTCGGTTTCCTGCGGGTTGAGGCCCGCTGCTGGTTCGTCCAGGCAGATGATCTGCGGCCGCGTGCACATGGCGCGGGCGATCTCCAGGCGGCGCTGCTGGCCGTAAGAGAGCTCGCCGGCCAGACGGTTGGCGCAGTCCACCAGCTCGACCACTTCCAGCCAGTAGAACGCGCAGTCCAGCGCATCGCTTTCGGCCTTGCGGTAGCCCTTGGTGTTGAGGATGCCGGCAAGCATGTTGCGGTTGACCCACATGTGCTGGGCCACCAGCAGGTTTTCCAGCACCGACATTTCCTTGAACAGGCGAATGTTCTGGAAAGTGCGCGCCAGGCCGGCACGGTTCACCAGGTGGGTGCCGCCGAACATCTTGTAGTAAACGCGGCTGAGGAAGCTTTTGGGCGACACGAAGTCGGTGGCCTCAAAGCGCTCGCCGAGCAGTTGGATCACGTTGGTTTGCTTGCCGCGCACGTTGAGCTCGATCTTGCCGCCACTGGCTTTGTAGAAGCCGGTGAGGCAGTTGAACACCGTGGTCTTGCCGGCGCCGTTGGGGCCGATCAGGGCGAAGATCGAGTTGCGTTCAACCTTGAGGCTTACATCGCTCAAGGCTTTGATACCACCGAAGTGCATCATCAGGTGTTCGACAGACAGCACGACTTCCTTGCTCATGGCGCTACCCCTTTGCGTGGCGTCACACCGGTACGGCTAATCCGAATCAAGCCACGCGGTCGCCAGATCATCATCACCACCATCAACACCCCAAACAGCAGCACGCGGTACTCGGAAAAACTACGCAGCAGTTCCGGCGCCACGGTCAACACGAACGCTGCAATCACCACGCCAACCGTCGAGCCCATGCCGCCCAACACCACAATGGCGAGGATCAACGCCGACTCGAAGAAGGTAAACGACGACGGGTTGACGAAGCCCTGGTAGCTGGCAAAGAACACCCCGGCCAAACCGGCGGTGGACGCGCCGATGGTGAAGGCTGAGAGTTTGACCAGCACATGGTTCAGGCCCATGGAACGGCAGGCGATTTCATCTTCGCGCAGGGCTTCCCAGGCGCGGCCGACCGGCATGCGCGTCAGGCGATGCTTGATGTACAGCACGGCCAGCACCACCAGAAACAGCACGATGTAGATGAACATGAACTTGATGTTGGGGTTGTAATCGATGCCGAAAAACTCGTGAAACGGAATGCCGCCATCCTTCGCACGCTTGCCGAACTCCAGGCCCAGAAAGGTCGGTGACGGCACGGGCATACCGTTGGGGCCACCGGTGAACGACAGCCAGTTGTTGAGCACCAGGCGAATGATTTCACCAAAACCCAGGGTCACGATGGCCAGGTAGTCACCGTGCATTCGCAGCACCGGGAAGCCGAGTATGCAACCCGCCAACGCCGCCGCGATGGCCGCCAGTGGCAGCACCGTCCAGAAGCCCAGGCCCAGGTATTGATAACCCAGCGCCAGGCCGTAGGCACCGATGGCGTAGAAGGCCACATAACCCAGGTCGAGCAGGCCCGCCAGGCCCACCACGATGTTCAGGCCCAGGCCGAGCAACACGTAGATCAGCCCCAGGATCACCACGGTGAGCAGGTATTTGTTGGCGAAGATCGGAAACACGATGGCGATCACGATCAGCGCCGGGATGATCCAGCGCAGCCGCGACTTGTAGTCCGGTGGCAGCACGTGCACGCCGGAGCCGCTGCTCTCGAACCCCTGCAGGATCTTCACGCCCTTGGGTGTTTGCAGGAACAGGCTGAGGGCAAAGCGCCCGGCCATCACGATGGCGACCAGCACGGCAACCCGCGCAGGTTCCAGGTTGAAGCTGTAGCCGTCGAGCACCACGCCGACAATCGGGCCGAACACGATCAGCGAAATCAGCCCCGCGAGTACCGTATCGACCACACTTTTCTTGATATCAATGGATTTGGCAGCAGACATGTTTACACCTTCGCCACGAGTGGGCGACCAAGCAGGCCCTGGGGACGGAAAATCAGAATCACCACCAGCAGGGAGAAACTGAACACGTCTTTGTAGTCAGAGTTGATCAACCCCGCGAACAGCGACTCGGAGATACCGAGGATGATCCCGCCCAGCATCGCCCCAGGCAGGGAGCCGATGCCGCCGAGTACCGCCGCGGTAAACGCCTTGATGCCGATGATGAAGCCGGCATAGAAGTCGAAGGTGCCGTAGTTGAGGGTGATGAGCACGCCGGCCAGGGCGGCCATGGCGGCACCGATGACAAACACGTAGGAGATCACGCGGTCGGTGTTGATGCCCAGGATCGAGGCCATCTTGCGGTCTTGCTGGGTAGCGCGGCACATGCGGCCGAGCTTGGTGTATTTGATGATGTAGGTGAGCAAGGCCATGCCGGCAAAAGCGGCGACCAGGATGAACACTTTGGTGTAGGTCAGTTGCACGAACCCGGTGCCGATATCGACGCGCCAGGCGCCGGCCAGCAGGGTGGGAATGCCTTGTTGCTTGGCGCCCTGGGCGATCTGCGCGTAGTTCTGCAGGATCAGGGAGATACCGATGGCGCTGATCAGCGGTGCCAGGCGGGTGGAGTTACGCAGGGGTTTGTAGGCGACACGCTCAATCACCCAACCGTACACGCCGGTGACGACCACGGTGAAGATCAAGGTACCGAGAATGAGCAGCGGGAAGGATTCGATGCCGAAGTAAGCCAGCAGTGCCAGACTGATCGCCGCGAGGTAAGCGGAAATCATATAAACCTCGCCGTGGGCGAAGTTGATCATGCCAATGATGCCATAGACCATTGTGTAGCCGATGGCGATCAGGCCATAGACCGACCCGAGGGTCAGGCCGTTGACCAGTTGCTGCAGGAAAATACCATCCATAACGCAATCTCACGCGGTGAGCACCTGCACACCGGTGGGTGTGCGGCGCTTCTGGAGGAAAAGACAGGTTTGTTGCAATGGAGCAGGCAACCACGCCCTCTGTGGGAGCTGGCTTATGTGGCGAGGGAGCTTGCTCCCGCTGGGCTGCGAAGCAGCCCCAAACTGGGCAATCGAGATACATCAGATGTATTTCGGTAAGCGGTTGGGAGTGCTACGCACTCCAGCGGGAGCAAGCTCCCTCGCCACAGCAAGCCCCCCTAACCTTAGGCCCGTGGTGCTTGTACTTACTTCTGCTTTTCCAACTGATGGTATTTGCCGTCTTTGTCCCACTGGTAAACCACGTAGTCAGAGACTTTCAGGTCGCCCTTGGTATCCCAGGCTTTTTCGCCCATGACGGTTTTAACCGGGTTGGCCTTGAGCCACTTGGCAGCGTCTTCGCCCTTGTTGGACTTGGCACCGTTGAAGCCGGCGGCCAGGGCCTGGATCGAAGCGTAGGCGTACAGGGTGTAGCCTTCAGGCTCGGTGCCGTTCTTGCGAAACTCTTCCACCACGGTCTTGCTGTCTGGCAGCAGGCGCGGGTCGGCGCCGAAGGTCATGTACACGCCATCGACGTACTGCGCACCACCTGCGGTGGACACCAGCTCGTCGGTGACCACGCCGTCATCGGACATGAACTTGACGTCTTTCAAGCCCGCTTCGCGGATCTGGCGCACCAGTGGGCCGGCTTCCGGATGCAGGCCGCCGAAGTACACGACGTCGGCGCCCAGGGAGCGGATCTTGGTGACCAGGGCGCTGAAGTCTTTCTCACCTCGGGTCAGGCCCTCTTCCAGCACCGGCTTGACGCCGCGCTTGGTCAACTGGGCGGCGGTGGCGTCGGCCAGGCCTTTGCCGTAGGTGTCCTTGTCGTTGATCACCGCGACTTTCTTGCCCTTGAGCACATCGACGATGTAGTCGCCGGCGACGATGCCTTGCTGGTCGTCACGCCCGCACATGCGGAACATGGCGCCCAGGCCGCGTTCGGTCACTTGTGGGTTGGTGGAGCCTGGGGTGATGGCGATGATGCCTGCTTCGTCGTAAACCTCAGACGCCGGGATGGTATTGGATGAGCAGAAGTGCCCGACCACACCGATCACTTTGTCCTGGTCGGCCAGGCGGTTGGCCACGGCCACGGCCTGCTTGGGCTCGCAGGCGTCATCGCCCGCCACCAGCTTGATCTGCTCACCGTTGATGCCGCCGGCCTTGTTGATAACGTCGGCTGCCGCCTGGGCACCCTTCATGTACTGCTCACCGAAAGCGGCGTTGGCACCCGTCATCGGGCCCGCCACACCAATTTTCACATCAGCTTGAACAAACGTAGAAACACCCAGCGCCGCAGCAACGGCGAGGGCCAGAAAACCTTTCTTGTAAAACGTCTGGGACATGAGTGGTGCTCCGATATTTTTGATTTTTGGCACGACAACTTGCATTCAAACCTTTCACCGAAAGCTCAGAGCAAGCCGCGTGCCATTACTTTTTTATTCTTCAAAAAGACACGGTGTCATTGTTATTACAGGCGTTTCGACGCCTTTTGCCAGGACGTGCAACCGTCTAGCGTCTAGAGGTGCAACCAACACTTCAAAAAAGTACAACCCTGGCAGGTCGCACCTGCAACCACAGGCATAAACGACAGTTCCTGCAGCTGTAACAATGTGCGTAACGGAACTGCACATTTACAGTGCGTGATTGCTACGACTTGCACCAATACAGATGGGTAGCCTGCTAAGAAAACGCAGGCTTTTGAGGGGTATTTCGCTGATCAGATCACGATCCTCAGGCATTGCCCGGCGTGATAGAGCGAGAAGCCGGCTTCATACAGGCAGCTGCGCAAGCCCACCGCGGCCAAGGGTTGCATGGGCGTAAAAGGGATCGGCAAGGCTTGGGTGTCCTGGTGACACAGGTAGTCGGCAAACGCCTTGCCCACCACGCTGCCGGTGGTCACCCCGCGTCCGTTATAACCGGTAACCGCCACCAGGCCGGGGGCCGGTTCGAACAGGCGCATCAAGTGGTCGGGAGTGAATGCGATGCAGCCGGTCCAGGTGTATTCCCACTGCACCGGTTTGAGGTACGGGAAGTAGTGTTGCTGCACCCGATCGGCCCACGCCTTGAGGAACCACGCCGGTTTCTGGTTGCCGTTACCCAGGCTGCCCAGCAACAGGCGGCCATCGGCATCGCGGCGAATGCTGCTCAGGACCTGGCGCGTGTCCCACGAACCCTGGCCGCCGGGGAGGATCTGCTTGGCCGCGTCATCGGTCAGCGGCGCCGAGGCCACCTGATAGTAATAGCCGGGGAAGAAGTTACGCCGCAGTTCGGTCCATTCGCCTTCGGTGTAGGCGTTGGAGGCGATCACCACCTGGGCGGCCTGTACCGCGCCCTCGGCGGTCTGCACCGACCAATCGGCCCCTTGGCGCTCAAGCTGGGTGACCGGCGAATGATCGAACAATTGCCCGCCCAACGCTGCGGCGGCATTCGCCAACCCAGTGGTGTAGGCCATGGGGTTCAAGGTGCCGGCGCGCCGATCCAGCAACGCGGCGGCGATTTTCCGGGTACCGGTGGCTTGCTCGCAGGCCTGGCCGGTGAGTAACTCAACCGGTGCGCCCCGGCGTTTCCACTGCTCCTCACGGCTGCGCAAATCCGCCTCGCCACGGGCGTTGTGCGCCATGTGCAAGGTGCCTTCACGGCGCAATTGGCAGTCGATGTTGTACTTGTCGATCAGGCTGAACACCAGGGACGGCGCCGCACCCAACATGCGGTTGAGTTGGCTGCCCACCGCCGTGCCGAAACCGGCCTCGATCTCGTCCGGTGGAATCCACAGGCCGGCGTTGACCAGCCCGACGTTGCGCCCCGAACCACCGTGGCCGGTGCGATGGGCTTCCAGTACGACGACGCTTTTACCCTGTTCCAGCAAATGAATGGCCGCCGACAAACCGGTGATTCCGGCGCCGATCACGCACACATCCACCTTGACAGCGCCCTTGAGCGCGGCTCGGTCGGGGCGGCCTGGAGTGAGGTGTTCCCATAAACATGTTTCGCGCAGTGCCATTGCCAGACTCCGGGATGAATTCACCACCGCTCGTTCCCGCGCTCTGCGTGGGAATGTAGCCTTGGACGCTCCGCGTCCGCATTGTCGTGACGCGGAGCGTCACAGGATGCGTTCCCACGCAGAGCGTGGGAACGATCAATATCACCTGTGGGAGCTGGCTTGCCTGCGATAGCGGTGTATCAGTCACCGAAACTATCGACTGAACCACCGCTATCGCAGGCAAGCCAGCTCCCACATCGACCGTGCCAGATCAGTCGAACGTGATGCCTTGTGCCAGAGGCAGCTCCAGCGAGTAGTTCACGGTATTGGTCTGCCTGCGCATATACCCGCGCCACGCATCCGAGCCCGATTCACGCCCGCCGCCGGTTTCTTTTTCACCCCCGAACGCGCCACCGATCTCCGCGCCGCTCGGGCCGATGTTGACGTTGGCAATGCCACAGTCGCTGCCCACCGCCGACATGAACTGCTCGGCTTCACGCACGTCAGTGGTGAAGATGCAGGATGACAAGCCTTGTGGCACGGCGTTGTTCAGGCGCAGGGCTTCGGCGAAGTCGGTGTAGCCGACCACGTAAAGAATCGGCGCGAAGGTTTCGCTGCACACCACGTCGCTTTGCTCGGGCATTTCCACGATGGCTGGCGATACGTAGTAGGCGTTGGGGAATTTGTCTTGCAGTTGGCGCTTGCCGCCGAACACCTTGCCGCCTTCGCTCAAGGCTTGCTCAAGGGCGTCCTGCATGTTGTCGAAACTGTGCTTGTCGATCAGCGGGCCGATCAGATTGCCTTCCAGAGGGTGGCCGATGCGCACTTTCGAATAGGCGGCCTTGAGGCGGGTGACGATTTCTTCCTTGACCGACTCATGGGCGATCAGCCGGCGCAGGGTGGTGCAGCGTTGGCCGGCGGTGCCCACTGCGCTGAACAGGATGGCGCGTACGGCCATGTCCAGGTCGGCGCTTGGGCCGAGGATCATCGCGTTGTTGCCGCCCAGCTCAAGAATGCTGCGGGCGAAACGCGCGGCGACTTTGGGTGCCACTTCACGGCCCATGCGCGTGCTGCCGGTGGCGCTGATCAGGGCGACGCGCGGGTCATCCACCAGCGCAGCGCCGGCGTCGCGGCCGCCAATGATCACTTGGCTGAGATACTCAGGGGCACCGTCGAATTTTTTCAGTACGCGCTCGAACAAGGCCTGGCAGGCCAGTGCGGTGAGCGGGGTCTTTTCCGACGGTTTCCAGATCACAGCGTTGCCGCACACCAAGGCCAGCGCAGTGTTCCACGCCCACACGGCCACCGGGAAGTTGAAGGCGCTGATCACGCCGACCACGCCCAGCGGGTGCCAGGTTTCGCGCATATGGTGGCCTGGGCGCTCGGAGGCGATGGTCAAGCCGTACAGCTGACGCGACAGGCCCACGGCGAAGTCGCAGATGTCGATCATTTCCTGCACTTCACCCAAGCCTTCCTGGGTGATTTTGCCGGCCTCCCAGGAAACGAGTTCACCCAGGTCGGCCTTGTATTCGCGCAATACGTCGCCGAACTGGCGCACCAGCTCGCCACGTCGCGGTGCCGGCACCTTGCGCCAGGCCTCGAATGCATGCTCGGCGCGACTGACCTGTTGCTCCACCTCGGCGGCGCCTTCCCAATGGACACTGCCGATACGGCTGCCATCAATCGGTGAATGCACGGGTTGTTTCCCGGCCTGGTACAGCGCCGGGTTTACCCCGAGACGATCAAGCAATGCGGCAACCATGGGTCACTCCTTCAAATCTGCATACAAGAATTCGCGCCGCAATACGCACGGCGATCCTGGCCCTATTTGTAGCTGGCCCAAGACTTGCCAACAAACGACGATTAGGCGAGATATCATTCCCTTTATTCATGCAAAGAATAAAAAGAGGCATGCCGTGCTGAACAAAAGACATTTGCCCTCGATCACCGCCCTGCAGTGTTTCGAAGCGGCCACCCGCCACCTGAGCTTCACCCGTGCCGCCGAGGAACTGAACCTCACCCAAAGCGCGGTGAGCAAACAGGTGGCGCAGTTGGAAGAACTGTTGCAACACCTGCTGTTTCGCCGCGTGCGCCGGCGCTTGCAGATGACCCCGGCGGGCGACCTGTACCTGGTGGAAGTGCGCAAGATCCTCACCCAAGTGGAAATGTCCACCCACTACCTGCGCTCCTACGGCGGCGAAACCGAAGTGCTGCGTGTGTCCACTCCCTACACCTTCGGCGCACGCTGGCTGGTGCCGCGCCTCAAGGGATGGCGTTTGCGCCACCCGCAGATCCACCTGGACCTGTGCAACGAACAGGACCCGGACGAGTTACTGCAAGGCAAGGCCGACATGGCGTTCTATTTCGGCCAGGGCGCACGTCCCGGCACCGAGAGCCTGAAGCTGTTCAGTGAAGAGCTGGTACCGGTGTGTTCGCCCGACAGCCTCCCCGCCGAGCCCTTCACCGACCCCACGCAACTGAGCGAGCTGGTGCTGCTGCAAAACGCCTCGCGGCCTCAGGGCTGGCATGACTGGTTCGCCAGCCAGGGCTTTCATACCGAGCACAGTTACCACGGGCCGCGGTTCGACACGTTCTACATGTGCATCCGTGCGGCGCAGGTGGGGTGCGGCGTGGCGCTGTTGCCGCGCTTTCTGGTGGAGGAGGAATTGGCCGAGGGCAAGCTGGTGATTCCCTGGCAGCATGCGATGCCCAGCCAGGATGCTTATTACCTGGCGTATCCTGAGCATTCGGCGGAGGTGCCCAAGGTGCGCGAATTTGTGAAGTGGATGATGGAGCAGGTGCTTTAGCGCCTGGAGAATCGCCATCGCAGGCAAGCCAGCTCCCACCGTTTGGAACGCATTTCAAAGGTGGGAGCTGGCTTGCCTGCGATGGCGCCAGTGGCCTTACTGAAAAAATCACTGGCAATCCCCCACAGGTCTATGCGCCACTAACCCCCTTCCTCAATTGCGCGTAAAGGCCGGCCTCCATCGCCGACCCGTCTGGAGATTCCCGTTATGAGCGAGAGTGTGTTTGCCGATCGCATCGTGCAGAACCTGCTCGACACCGACTTCTACAAGCTGACCATGATGCAGGCGGTGCTGCACAACTACCCGAACGTGGAAGTTGAATGGGAGTTTCGTTGCCGTAACAGTGAAGACCTGCGCCCTTACCTGGCGGAGATCCGTTACCAGATCGAGCGCCTCGCCGAGCTGAGCCTGAGCCCCGATCAACTGGGGTTCCTGGAACGCATCAGCTTTATGAAGCCGGATTTTCTGCGCTTCCTCGGGCTGTTTCGCTTCAACCTGCGGTATGTGCAAACCGGCATCGAGAACGGCGAGTTGTTTATCCGCCTGCGCGGACCGTGGCTGCATGTGATCCTGTTTGAAGTGCCGATGCTGGCCATCGTCAGCGAGGTGCGTAACCGCTACCGCTACCAGACCGTGATCCTTGAACAGGCCCGCGAGCAGCTGTATCGCAAGTTCGACTGGCTGACCGCCAATGCCAGCAGCGATGAGCTGTCGGAGCTGCAAGTGGCGGATTTCGGCACGCGCCGGCGCTTTTCCTACCGGGTGCAAGAGGAAGTGGTCAGCGTGCTCAAGCACGATTTCCCGGGGCGCTTTGTCGGCACCAGCAACGTGCACCTGGCGCGCGAATTCGATATGAAGCCGCTGGGCACCATGGCCCATGAGTGGATCATGGCCCACCAGCAACTCGGCCCGCGCCTGATCGACAGCCAGATCGCCGCCCTTGATTGCTGGGTGCGCGAGTACCGTGGCCTGCTGGGTATCGCCCTCACCGATTGCATCACTACCGACGCCTTCCTCGGCGACTTCGACTTGTACTTCGCCAAGCTGTTCGACGGCCTGCGCCATGACTCCGGTGATCCGATCCAGTGGGCAGAAAAAGCCATCGCTCACTACCACAAGCTGGGCATCGAACCGATGAGCAAGACCCTGGTGTTCTCCGACAGTCTGACATTGCCCAAAGCCTTGGAAATATTTCGGGCGTTGCGCGGTCGCATTAATGTGAGCTTTGGCATCGGCACCAACCTGACCTGTGATATTCCAGGGGTGGAACCGATGAGCATCGTGCTTAAAATGACCGCCTGCAATGGCCAGCCCGTCGCGAAGATTTCCGATGAAGCGGGCAAGACCCATTGCACCGACCCGAATTTTGTCGCCTATTTGCGTCACGTTTTCAAAGTACCTGCCCTATCCAGCAAGGAGTGAATCATGCAAGCCGTACAGCGTGAGATTGCACAACAGCTCAAGGTGCAAGCCCCGTTCAAGGACCAGGCCGCACTCGAAGCCGAGGTTGCCCGGCGCGTGGCCTTTATCCAGGACTGCCTGCGCAATTCCGGGCTCAAGACCCTGGTGCTCGGCATCAGTGGTGGTGTCGACTCCCTGACCGCAGGCCTGTTGGCCCAACGTGCGGTGCAGGAACTGCGCGCCAGCACCGGCGATGAGGCGTACCGCTTTATCGCCGTGCGCCTGCCCTACGAAACCCAGTTCGACGAGCACGACGCCCAGGCCTCGGTGGACTTTATCGAGCCGGATGAACGTCACACCGTGAACATCGGCCCGGCGGTTAAAGCCCTGGCCAATGAAGTGGCCGCATTTGAAGGCAAGGCCGCGGCGTCCCGTGACTTCGTGCTGGGCAACACCAAGGCGCGCATGCGTATGGTGGCGCAGTACACCATCGCCGGCGCGGCCGGTGGGCTGGTGATCGGCACCGACCATGCGGCGGAAGCGGTGATGGGCTTCTACACCAAGTTCGGTGATGGCGCGTGCGATCTGGCACCGTTGAGCGGGCTGGTGAAGCATCAGGTGCGGGCCATTGCCCGTCACTTTGGCGCGCCGGAATCGCTGGTGGAGAAGGTGCCGACCGCCGACCTCGAAGACCTGTCGCCGGGCAAGCCGGACGAGGCGTCACATGGCGTGACCTATGCCGAGATTGATGCGTTCCTGCAGGGTGAGCCGGTGCGTGAGGAGGCGTTCAGAATTATCTGCGAGACCTATCGCAAGACTGAGCACAAGCGGGTGATGCCGTTTGCGCCTTGAGGTGAACCTGATCGTTTTGCATTGATTGTCACATCGCCATCGCAGGCAAGCCAGCTCCCACACTTGACCGGATTCCAACATGGGAATGCGGTCGAATGTGGGAGCTGGCTTGTCTGCGATGAACGATAACGCGGTCTTACTTCAGAACCACAGCACCTTTCATCATCGAGATGTGGCCTGGGAACGAGCAGAAGAAGCTGTATTTCTCATCGGCCTTCAGCTTGGAGACGTCGAAGGTCACCGAGTCTTTCTCGCCAGCACCGATGATCTTGGTGTGGGCGATGATGCGCTCATCACCGGCTTTCAGGTAATCCTTGTCGATCCCCGCAGCCATGCCGTCGGTTGCCACCGGTTGCATATTGGCTTCGGTAGTCAGCACCCAGTTATGGCCCATCACGTTCTTGGGCAGGTTACCCGAGTGAGTCAGCTCAACGGTGAACTGCTTGCAGCTCTTGTCGATGGTGATTTCTTTAGTGTTGAACGACATTTGGTCGGTGGAGTCGACAGTGACCTTGCACTCTGCAGCAAGCAACTGGCCGCTCGCCAGAGTCAGCAGGGAAACAGCAACGAGTTTGGCAAACATGTGAATCTCCAAGGCAGGGTTTTAAAAACGCGGATTGCGGTAAGGGTGCCTCAATCAGGCTTGAGTTCTTATGATCTGAATCAACAGATTGTATACAACTTTAGGCTATCAGCTTCATCAACACAATCAACCAGCCAAACTGCCGCACCCTGATTATGATCGGCCCATCACTCACGGGAGTTCATGCCATGCACCTCAATCACCTGTTCAACGGCCTCCTGGCTGCCTACGCCTGCGGTAAGTGAAAGCAAACGCCCCCCCGAAGCTGCTACCATGACGACCCGAGGCAGCTGCGCGCCGCCCACCCTCACCTTCGACCCTAGAGGATCGCCCATGGCCAAACCTAATTACTCCTTCGCCAAACGTCAGAGAGACTTGGCCAAGGAACAGAAGAAAGAGGAAAAGCTGCAACGCAAGAAAGCCGCTGCTGAGGAAGAAGCCGGCGCGCTGAACCCGGATGCCGAAGGTGAAGCGGCACCTGACGAGACCGAAACCCCGAAAGCTCCAACTGAATGATCGTTCCAACGCTCCGCGTGGGAATGCAGCCCAGGACGCTCCGCGTCCCGCACCAGGCTTGAAGCCAGCGCAAGGGTGACGCAGAGCGTCACAGCAGGCATTCCCACGCAGAGCGTGGGAATGATCGTTTTTCATTCCAGCGGCATCACCGTCACCCGCACCTCCGGGTCATGGCTGCCTCCCCCCAGAATCACCCCCCGCAATGGCGACACATCAGAAAAGTCCCGGCCCCAGGCCAGGGTGATGTGCTCCAGCGCCGGCTGCACATTGTTGGTCGGGTCAAAATCCACCCAGCCTGATACCGGGCAAAACACCGAAACCCACGCATGGGAAGCATCCGCGCCAATCAGCCGTGGCTGGCCGGGCGGTGGCTGGGTGAGCAGGTA
>NZ_BCBO01000060.1:0-3273 GCF_001320835.1 Pseudomonas sp. NBRC 111138
TGATATAGCGCGCCGCCAGGCCACGGGAACGCAGGCAGGCAAGCATCAGGTGAGCGAAGTCCTGGCACACGCCGCGACGGCGCTCCAGCACTTCAACCAGCGGCGTGGCGACCTGGGTGGCTTCGGCATCGAAGGTAAATTCGCTGAAGATCTTCTCCATCAATGCCTGCGTGCCCAGCAGTAAAGGCTCGCCGGGCGGGAAGCAGCTTTCGGAGAACTCGACGAAGGTTTTCTTCAGATGGACATAGGGCGACTCGAAGCGATAGCGGCAGGCTTCGATCAGCTCGGCGCTCAAGGCTTGGCTGCTGTAGGTCAGGCTGTCGCGGGTGTGGTCCCAGGGCGGCGACCGCTGGAAGTCCAGAGCGGGTCGCGAAAGCACTTCTACAGTGAGTCCGGCGTTCACCAGCAATTCATCATGGGGCCGTTCGAACGCCAGGCGAGTGATCGGGTTGCCGAATACGTCCAGTTCGTCGCGGCGCGAGGTGGGTTCCGGGCTGATATCCAACTGCTGCCAGGTGCACTTCTGCCAGGCGCACGGCCTTGGCCACAGGTGCGCCAGTTGCTGGGCCAGGGACACCGGGCTGTCATAGTGGTAATGGGTATCGTGGAAAATCTGGTAGCGCGCGCTCATTACACCGACACCGTTTGCTGGCTGACATCATCCACGTGGGCAAAATGGCGCAGCGCCAGGCGATCCGACACCTGCCCGCTTTCATCGGCCACCGCTTGCAGCAAGTCGGCCAGGCCGTCCAGCGCGGCACGCACGCTGGTTTCGCCAAACAGGCCGTCCTCCAGGCAGCCCAGGTCAAAACGCGCCAGGCGCTCGACCAAAGGCACCAGCCCGGTTTCACGGGGCACGCCAAAATCATCATTGAGACGGCGCAGGGTGCGGCTCACCAGCTTGAGCTGGAACAGCACCGCATGGGGGTTCTGCTCGTCGAGCAGCAGCAAGTCGAGCACCGGGATCAACTGCGGCACCGCCAGGTAGCGCGAGCGGTAGGTGATGCTGCTGTTGCCCAGCTCCAGCAACCATTCCAGCCCGGCCTGATCGAACACCGCCACGCCACGCAGGAACGCCGCAAGGCTGCTGCTCAGAAACTGCAGACGCTCGATACGCCGGCCCATCATCAAGAAGCGCCAGCCCTCATCGCGGGTCATGTCGTCCAGGGCAAACCCGGACAGTGCCGCCAGGGACATCACCAGGCGGTTGAGAAAGTCGAGCAGCTCGCCAAAGTCTGCAGTGTCGCTTTCCAGTTCCATGGCTTCGCGTTGCAGCTCCACCAGGGCCTGCCAGTTTTCCCTGGACAACTTGCCGCGCACCTGGGATGCCGCCCACTGCAGGCGCTGCAGGTTGGCGCGCAGACTTGAAGGCCAGTCATCACCCAGCAAGGCGGCGAGCAGGCGCTCAGGCAGCTCGCCCTCCTCCGGCAACAGGCGCAGGCTTTCGCCCAGTTCGACGGCGGCCTGCAACGCCAGCGGATCGTCGCCGTCGACATACCGCGCCAGCACAATGCGCAGCCAGCGCGCACTGTCGTCGCAGCGCTCGCAGTAACGACCGAACCAGAACAGGTTTTCCACCACGCGCGAGGGCAGATAGGGATCGCGGCGCACCAGGTCATAGGCGCCAATGGTGCGTTGGGCGCGCCACTGCTCGCCACCCGGCACACGTTCGCCGAGTACCCAGGTGTCCTTGCTCGCCCCGCCGCGCTGCATCGACACCACCTCGGCATCGGCGTCGGCCGCCACGCGAGTCAGGCCGCCGGGCAGTACCCGATAACCGTCTTCACTGGCCACGGCGTAGACACGCATACCAATGGCACGGTGTTGCAAGTGGTCATCCACGGTGTGCCATACCGGCGCCTGAGACAGTTGCGCCAGCTCTTGGGCGACATAGGCATAGGGCCGCGCACGCATGCGTTCAGCCAGGGCCTGGCGCTGTTCGTCGTCAAGGTCGCGACCAAACACCGGGGCGAAACTTTGTGAGGGAAATGCCGGCTTGATCAGCAGCTCCGGGAGTTTTTCCAAGGCTTCGGCAAGCACCGGCGCTTCGCCGCACCACCAGGTGGCAATCGACGGCAGGATCAAGGCTTCACCGAACAAAAATTCGTTGATCTTGGGCAAAAAGCCCAGCAACCCCGGGGACTCCAGCACGCCGCTGCCCAAGGCATTGGCCACCAGCACATTGCCTTGGCGTACGGCGTCGAGCAGGCCCGGCACGCCGAGCGCGGAGTCGGTGCGCAGCTCCAGCGGGTCGCAGAAATCATCATCAAGGCGACGCATGATCGCGTGCACCCGGCGCAGGCCGCTAAGGGTTTTCAGGAACACGGTGCTGTCGCGCACGGTGAGGTCGCCGCCCTCTACCAAGGGGTACCCGAGCTGGCGCGCCAAGTACAGGTGTTCGAAATAGCTTTCGTTGAAACGCCCCGGCGTGAGCAGCACGATCAGCGGCGGCTGATCATCGCCAGGGGCCTGGCGCGCCAGGGTTTCCTGCAGCGTGCGAAAGAAACCGGTGAGGTGCTGCACCTGCATATCCCGGTACAGGTCCGGGAAGGCGCGGGACACGATGGTGCGGTTTTCCAGGGCGTAGCCGGCGCCCGATGGGGCTTGGGTACGGTCGGCGGTGACCCACCAGCGGCCGTCCGGCGTGCGCGCCAGGTCGACCGCGTACAGATGCAGGAACGCACCGTCGGGCGGCTGGATGCCCTGGCACGGCCACAGAAAATTGTTATGCCCGAACACCAGTTCGGCCGGCAGCAAGCCTTCCTTGATCAGGCGCTGCGGGCCATACAGGTCGGCCAGCACCGCATTGAGCAGGCGCGCACGCTGGGCGATGCCGGCCGACAGTTGCTGCCACTCCTCGGCCGCCAGCACATGAGGCAGCAGGTCCAGTTCCCAGGGGCGGTCGGCGCCCTTGGGGTCGGCGTAGACGTTATAGGTGACGCCGTTTTCCTGGATCTGACGCGTCAACAACGCCTGGCGCTGGGCCAGTTGTGCGGGCGTGCTGCGTTGCAGGTGATCGAACAAGCGTCGCCAATGGGCACGCACCGCGCCGCTGGCGTCCAGCAGTTCGTGATAGGTGCCCGCGGTGAGCGGGTAACGGTCGAGCAAGTCGGACATGGAACGCTCGGCAGAGGCAAGGGAAGTCAGGTTAACTCAAATTCACTACGATCCAATGTGGGAGCTGGCTTGTTGTGGCGAGGGAGCTTGCTCCCGCTCGACTGCGCAGCAGTCGCCTGCAATTGGGGGCGCTTCGCACCCCAGCGGGAGCAAGCT
>NZ_BCBO01000061.1:0-80114 GCF_001320835.1 Pseudomonas sp. NBRC 111138
AGCAGTCGCCTGCAATTGGGGGCGCTTCGCACCCCAGCGGGAGCAAGCTCCCTCGCCACAAAAGCCCTCCCACACTAGGATCATGTTCATTCCTTATTTTTTGTGAAGCGCCGCAAATCCAGGGTCATTGGCAACTCATCGTTTACCGTTACAGTCGGCACTGGCAGCTTGCCCGGGCTATGCCCCAAGCGGAAAAAACGCGCCATGCGCCGGCTCTCCGCCTCATTGGCATTCACCGGCAGGCTGTCGTAATTGCGCCCGCCCGGGTGCGCCACATGGTATTGGCAGCCACCCAACGAACGCTGCATCCAGGTGTCGAGCAGGTCAAATACCAGCGGCGCATGCACGGGGATGGTCGGTTGCAGGCAGTTGGCCGGTTGCCAGGCGCGGTAACGCACGCCCGCCACGAACTCGCCGACGCGGCCGGTTGGTTGCAGCGGCACCGGCACGCCATTGCAGGTCAGCAGGTAGCGTTGCGGTGGCAACCCGCTCAACTTCACTTGAAGGCGCTCCAGGGACGAATCCACATACCGCACCGTGCCACCCACTGCGCCCTCCTCGCCCAGCACGTGCCAGGGTTCCAAGGCCTGGCGCAGTTCCAGTTCGATACCGCTGACGGCGTAGTCGCCCACCTTGGGGAAACGAAACTCCAGATGCGCTGCGAACCATTCGGCACGCAGCGGGTAGCCGGCCGCGTTCAGCTCGACGATCACGTCGGCAAAGTCCTGCTCGATAAAATGCGGCAACAGGAAACGGTCATGCAGTTCAGTGCCCCAGCGCGCCAGCTTCGGCGGCGCATAGGGCTCGCGCCAGAACCGCGCGACCAGCGCCCGCAGCAACAACTGCTGGGTCAGGCTCATGCGCGCATGGGGGGGCATTTCAAAGGCGCGCAGTTCCAGCAGCCCCAGGCGGCCAGTGGCGCCGTCGGGTGAGTAAAGTTTGTCGATACAGAATTCGGCGCGATGGGTATTACCCGTCACGTCGATCAGCAGGTTGCGCAACAGGCGATCCACCAACCATGGCGGGCAGTCCTCGCCCTGTGCCGGCATCTGCGCGAAGGCGATTTCCAGTTCATACAGCGCATCGTTGCGCGCCTCATCCACCCGGGGTGCCTGGGAGGTGGGGCCGATAAACAGGCCGGAGAACAAATAGGACAACGACGGGTGGTTATGCCAGTAGCTGATCAGGCTGCGCAGCAGGTCCGGTCGGCGCAGGAAGGGCGAATCCTTGGGCGTCGCACCGCCCAGTACGAAGTGGTTACCGCCACCGGTGCCGGTATGGCGCCCATCGATCATGAACTTCTCGGTGGTCAGGCGGGTTTGCCGGGCCTCTTCGTAGAGGAATTCGGTGCGTTCTACCAACTCGTCCCAGGTGGCGGACGGCTGTACGTTGACCTCGATGACACCGGGATCTGGCGTGACCCGGAAATTGCTCAGGCGCGTATCCGCTGGCGGCTCGTAGCCCTCCAGCAGTACCGGGCAATGCAGCTCTTCGGCGGTGGCCTCAATGGCAGTCACCAGCTCCAGGTAATCCTCGACGCGCTCCAGCGGCGGCATAAACAGGTACAGGCGACCTTCCCGTGCTTCGGCGCACAGCGCGGTACGGGTCAGCCAGTCGGCGGACTCGTCGACCTTGGGCACACGCTCGTCGTCCGGGGCCGGCTCGCCATGGCTGCGCAATTGCGCCGCAGTGGGAAGCTCGGGCTGGTCCTGGTTCGGGTCGGTGGGGTGTATGAACGGATACTCAGCCGCCGTCACCCAGGGCTGGGAAGCCAAGGGCAGCCGGTAACCCAGCGGCGAATCACCCGGCACCAACCGGCAATGGTTGTCGCGCAGGTACCAACGCCCACTCTGCCAGCGGTCATTGGCCGCAGTACGTGCCAGCGGCAGCACCTGGCCGATGACTTTATCCAGGCCCTGGCTGAACACTTTGCGCAGGCGCTCACGCTCCAGGTCGTCGCTCAGGCGCGGGTCCTGGGCGGTGACGTTCTGGGGCAGCGCCCCTTCGCGCCACAGGTAGTAGAAATTGTCCTCGAACGCCGGGAACACAAAGCGCGCCGGCAGTTTCAGGCGCTCGGCGACGCTGGCCAGGAAACGCCCGGCCATCACCCCATCGGCGCCGTAGTCTTCTTGCTCATCGGCGATCAGTGCGCTGTTGTGCCAGATCGGCACGCCGTCGCGGCGCCAGTAGCAATTGAGCGACCAGCGCGGCAGTTGCTCGCCGGGGTACCACTTGCCTTGGCCGAAATGCACCAGGCCCTTGGGCGCATAGTGCTGGCGCAGGCGCTGGAACAGCTCGGCCGACAGGCGACGCTTGTCCGGGCCCAGGGCTGCGGTGTTCCATTCGGCGCCGTCTGGGTCGTCGATAGAGACGAAGGTCGGCTCGCCGCCCATGGTCAGGCGTACGTCGTCCTTGAGCAGGTCGCCGTCGATCTGCCGGCCCAGGGCCTGGATCGCCAACCATTGTTCTTCGGTGTAGGGCTTGGTCACCCGTGGCGCTTCCCAGATGCGCTCCACCGACATCTCATGGGTGAACTCGCATTCGCACGGCTCAACCAACCCACTGATGGGCGCGGCAGACGATGGATCGGGGCTGCAGGCCAAGGGGATATGCCCTTCACCGGCGAACAACCCGGACGTGGCATCCAGGCCAATCCAGCCAGCGCCGGGCAGATACACTTCGCACCAGGCGTGCAGGTCGGTGAAGTCCACCTCGGTACCGGACGGGCCGTCGAGGGCTTTGACGTCAGCGGTGAGCTGTATCAGGTAACCAGAGACAAATCGCGCCGCCAACCCGAGATTGCGCAGCAATTGCACCAACAACCAGGCCGAGTCGCGGCAGGAGCCGGATGCATTTTCCAGGGTAAATTCCGGAGTTTGCACGCCCGGCTCCATGCGAATCAGGTAACCGATATCGGCGGCCAGGCGCTGGTTGAGGCCGACCAGGAAATCCACAGCAGGCAGCGGCGTGCGATCGATACCGGCCAGGTAAGCGGCAAACCTTGGCGTCAGCGGCAGGGTTTCCAAGTACGGCGCCAGCTCGCGCTGCTCATCGGCGGCGTAGCTGAACGGGATTTTTTCGGCGTACGGCTCGAGGAAAAAATCGAACGGATTGAACACCGCCATCTCGGCGACCAGGTCGACCTCAATGCGCAACTCGTCAGTCTTTTCCGGGAACACCAGGCGCGCCAGATAATTGCCCTGGGGGTCTTGCTGCCAGTTGATGAAATGCTGCTCGGGCAACACCTTCAGCGCGTAGGACAGTATTCGCGTACGACTATGGGCTGCCGGGCGTAGCCGAACGATCTGTGGGCCGAGTTCGACAGCACGGTCGTAGCGGTAATGCGTAACGTGGTGCAACGCGACATGAATCGACACGGCGGCCTCCTGCGAGCCAGGGCATAAGCACAACGCGCGCAAGACTTATGCCACAGCAGCAGTCATTGCACTAAAACGTCAGGCCCGGTGCAGTACAGCACCAAAACGGCGCCAACGTTGTGGCTATGGTGCAGGCGCTGCACACATTTGTAGCGCCGGGCTGAGGGCAGGTGGTGAATCTACCCAGTTAAGGCGTAGTACGCCTGGTATTCAGGGCTTGGCGCAGTTGGCGAATTTGCACAAGTTTTGCCCGCATCTCTCGCTGCCCACTGCTGTTGAGCACCAGCAGGCCGAACAGCGGGAAAATCAGCGACAGGCTATAGAGAACCCTGTGTGGGTTGTACTGAATCATTGGGAGCACAAACAAAAGACAGGCAGCGTAGATGGCGACCATCACCCATGCCCACGAAGGTTTGCCCCGCAGGATCATAAAGTTGCTATGGACCGTCAACACGATAAGCAATGCACCTGCAAGCAGGATCTTGAGCCCGACTTGAGCAAGGGGCGCATCACGAAAATAGGTGACGAAAGCCAGCGCCACTGCAAGCGCTAGTGAAAAGTAGGCAGCAAATACGCCGCCCAGAAACGTCAAAAAGTGATGCCTGAAGAAGTCGCGCAGCGTCATCAACTCACTCATTCGTTTATTTCCTCGTACAACCCTATCGCAATGGTATTGACGTTCCCAGAGTAGGCGCTGCCTCCGAACCCGACGGTCGCGCCCAGGATATCTTTGATCTGAGTACTGGTGCTTTGCTTGAGTTGCGTCGGGGTGAAACGCTTGGAGAGCTCACCCGATGCCTGCCTGAGCTTGAGCATCTTCGAGGTCAAGCTGGGATCATTGATACTCAGTAGTTCCTTGGTCAGCTTGGCCCTCTCCTGACGGTTCAAGCCTCGTAGCACTTCCCGCAGGCTTTTGCCCGTCGATGCCTTGGCGACCTTGACCAGCTTGACCGTCGTCAGGGCTGAAGCGCCCACACCGGCCAACGATGCCGCGTCCAGCACAATGGATGCATTCTGGTACCAACCTTCACTGTCGAGCCAATCGTTTACCTCAGGCTTGGCCACCTCAAGGGTCGTTCGGGCAATGCCATTGAAGCACTGGAGCGAACTCGCGCCTGCGGCCGCGTACCCCACCACCACAATGACCGAGCTCGCGCCGGCACTGAAAGGAACCAGAATAGTGCCGCTGGCAATCGCAGCCCAACTGATGACGGCGCCCAGGCAAGAGATTCCGGTATTTACGGCCTCGCCGATCAGCCTGGATTCCCGGGGATTGTTTACTACGTGATCAGCGAATTGTGTCGGCGCGATGTATTTCTGCGCCTCGCGCAGGATGACACGCTTTGGCTTGATGCTGCAGATGGGCTTGAATTCGCGCAGAGTGACGACATTAAAATCGGCATCGATATACACCACGCCAGCACCTACAACGCCGGGGTCTGCATCGATGGCGGCGAACAGCCGTGGCAGGTTGATCAGGCTCTCGATACGCTGGCGCGCCATAAATTGAGAGCGGTTGGAATCCATGCCGATGTTGAACAAGGAGTTGCCCATAAGTGTTCTTCCTTGAAATTGAAAGTGCCCAGACCGGCCTCATCGCAGGCAAGCCAGCTCCCACACTTGAAATGCATTCCCCTGTGGGTGCTGGCTTGCCTGCGATAGCAATCTAATGGGCGCTACCCTAACAAACAGGCCACCCACCGCCAATAAATCTACAGAATCAACGGGCTTTGCGTTGCGCAATGGCCGCTTGGCGCAAATGGCGGATTTCGAGCAGCCGCTGGCGCATTTCACGGTGGCGCTTGCTGTTGAGCAGCAACAAACCCAGCAGCGGAAACAGCACCGCCGAGCCGTACACCAGGGTATTGAGGCCGTATTGAATCATCGGCAAAACGAACAGCAGGCAACACACCAGATAGCCCGCCACCAGCCGGGTCGCCCAGGGGTACCCGCGTGCAATCATCACATTACCAAACACCAGTACCGCTACCAGCACCAGTATTGCAGCCCCGGAGTAGTTGGCCTTGAGCGCCGGTTCAACCCCGCGCAAATAGGTTACGCCCGCCGTGGAGACAGCCACCGAACCAGAGAAAATCGCCATGAAGATGGTGCCCATGAACACCGGAAAATAACGCGCAAGGAAACTGCGCCTATCGGGAAACCCCTTCATTCCGTCAGTTCCTCATACAGGCCAATGGCAAGCGTCGACGCCGAGCCAACGTGACCGGTTCGATAGCTGCCCCAGATACCCAACATGCCGCCCAAGGCGTCCTTGAGCTGGGTGAGCGTGGCATGACGAATTTCCGTGGAGCTGTAGCGCTTGGGCAACGTGCCGGCGCGCTGCTGCAACTTGAGCAACTTGGGGGTCAGGCTTGGGTCTTTGAGACTGAGCAATTCCTGGGTCAACTTCTTGCGCTCCTGGCGATTCAAGCCCTTGAGCAATTCATACCAGCTCTTGCCCAACGCAGCGGCTTTTTTGGCCTTGAGCAGCCTTAATGTGGTGAAAGCTCCCGTTCCGATCCCGACCAACGACGCGGCATCGAGAATCGGTGACACCGCGCCATACCACTGGGCGTCGTCCATGCGGTCGTTGGCATCTGGGTCAAGGATCTCGTTATAGGTCCGGGCCACGCCAAACCCGCACTGAGCGCTGCTGGCCAGCGCCGCCGTGACACCGATACCCACCACAAAAGCACTGGCACCGGCGGTGAACGGTACGGCGACGCTGCCACTGAACACCACGATCCAGCCGATCACCGCCGCCCCACAGGAAAGCCCCATGTCAAAGGCCTCCTTCTGGAGGCGCCCTTCACGGGGGTCGGTCTTCACCTGCTCGACAAACTGCGCCGGCGAGATGTACTTCTGCGCCTCGCGCAAAATGACGCGCTTGGGTTTGATGCTGCAGATGGGTTTGAATTCGCGCAGGGTGATCACGTTGAAGTCGGCGTCGATGTACACCACGCCAGCGCCGACGATGCTGGGGTCGGCGTCAATGACGGCGAACAGCCGCGGCAGGTTGATCTGGCTCTCAATGCGCTGGCGCGCCATGAATTGGGAGCGGTTGGAGTCCATGCCGATGTTGAGCAAGGGGTTGCCCATAAGTGTTCTTCCTTGAAATCGAGAGTGCCCAGACCGGCCTCATCGCAGGCAAGCCAGCTCCCACGCTTGAAATACATTCTCTTGTGGGAGCTGGCTTGCCTGCGATAGCAATCTAATGGGCGCCACCTTACCAAACAGACTCACCACCGACCAGAAAGCAAAACGCCAGCACGAGGCTGGCGTTTTGCATTTCAGACGTCGATCACCGCGGTACAACCGGCTTGCGCGTAGGCTTGCCGCCCTTGCCCTTGGCCGCATCGCTGCGCTCTTTGGCCGCCTGCTTATTGCGCGCCTGGGCCGCAGCCTTGGCTTGCTCGCGCTTGTCCCACGGGTTGCTGCCGTCGCTGCCACGGGGTGGCAGGCCGGTGTGCTGGGTGAGGATCTTGGTGGTGGTTTCCTTGGCGACCTTATGGCTGCCGGCCGGCGTCGAGTTCTTGCGCCGGGCGCTCTGGTAGCTGTCGGTGGACGGCTGGTGCAGCGGGATCAACTGGTCCTTGCCCGACCCGATCAGGTCGGCACGGCCCATGCGGGTCAATGCTTCACGCAGCATCGGCCAGCCCTTCGGGTCGTGGTAACGCAGGAACGCCTTGTGCAGGCGGCGCTGCTCCTCGCTCTTGACGATGGTCACCGCGTCGCTCTTGTAGGTGACCTTGCGCAGCGGGTTTTTGCCCGAGTGGTACATCGCGGTGGCGGTGGCCATCGGCGACGGGTAGAACGCCTGCACCTGGTCGGCACGGAAGCCATTGCCCTTGAGCCACAGGGCCAGGTTCATCATGTCTTCATCGGTGGTACCCGGGTGGGCGGCGATGAAGTACGGGATCAGGTACTGCTCCTTGCCCGCTTCCTTGGTGTACTTCTCGAACATGCGCTTGAACTTGTCATAGCTGCCAATGCCCGGCTTCATCATCTGGTTGAGCGGACCTTCCTCGGTGTGTTCCGGGGCGATCTTGAGGTAACCACCGACGTGGTGGGTGACCAGCTCTTTGACGTATTCCGGCGACTCGACGGCCAGGTCGTAGCGCAGGCCGGAAGCGATCAGGATCTTCTTCACACCCGGTAACGCACGGGCGCTGCGGTACAGCTGGATCAACGACGAGTGGTCGGTGTTCAGGTTAGGGCAGATGCCAGGGAACACGCACGACGGCTTGCGGCACGCGGATTCGATTTCCGGGCTCTTGCAGGCGATGCGGTACATGTTCGCCGTCGGGCCGCCGAGGTCGGAGATCACGCCGGTGAAGCCCGGCACTTTGTCGCGGATCTCTTCGATCTCGCGAATGATCGACTCTTCGGAACGGTTCTGGATGATGCGGCCTTCGTGCTCGGTGATCGAGCAGAAGGTGCAGCCGCCGAAGCAGCCACGCATGATATTCACCGAGAAACGGATCATGTCGTAGGCCGGGATCTTCTCCTTGCCATACGCCGGGTGCGGTACGCGGGCATAAGGCATGCCGAACACGTAGTCCATTTCTTCGGTAGTCATCGGAATGGGCGGCGGGTTGAACCACACGTCAACTTCACCGTGCTTCTGCACCAGGGCGCGGGCGTTGCCTGGGTTGGTTTCCAGGTGCAACACGCGGTTGGCGTGGGCATAGAGCACCGCGTCGCCGCGGACTTTTTCCACCGATGGCAGGCGGATCACGGTCTTGTCACGGGTCATGCGCGGGCTGGCCAGGATCTGCACAACCTTGGCTTCTTCCGGATCATCCACCGGCCCCTTTTCCTGCTCGATGGCGCAGGCCTGGGTGTCCTGGGTGTTGACGTACGGGTTGATGATCTTGTCGATCTTGCCCGGACGGTCGATGCGCGTGGAATCCACTTCGTACCAACCGGCCGGCGTATCACGGCGGATGAACGCGGTACCGCGCACATCGGTGATGTCTTCGATCTTGTGGCCCCACGACAAACGCTGGGCAACTTCGACGATGGCCCGCTCGGCGTTGCCGTACAGCAGGATATCGGCGGTGGCGTCGATCAGGATCGAGTTGCGCACGCGGTCCTGCCAGTAGTCGTAGTGGGCGATACGACGCAGGGAAGCTTCGATGCCGCCAAGCACGATCGGCACGTTCTTGTAGGCTTCCTTGCAACGCTGGCTGTACACCAGGCTCGCACGGTCGGGGCGTTTGCCAGCCATGCCGCCAGGGGTATAGGCGTCGTCGGAGCGGATTTTCTTGTCGGCGGTGTAGCGGTTGATCATCGAGTCCATGTTGCCGGCCGCGACGCCGAAGAACAGGTTCGGCTCGCCGAGCTTCATGAAGTCGTCTTTGGACTGCCAGTTCGGTTGCGCGATGATCCCGACGCGAAAGCCCTGGGACTCCAGCAGCCGGCCGATGATCGCCATGCCGAACGATGGGTGGTCAACATAGGCATCACCGGTGACGATGATGATGTCGCACGAATCCCAGCCAAGCTGATCCATCTCCTCCCTGCTCATCGGCAGGAATGGCGCAGGACCGAAACATTCGGCCCAGTACTTGGGATAGTCAAATAACGGCTTGGCTGTTTGCATGACGGTGACCGGTGTGAAGATGAAAAATCGCGGGCGCGGAATATAGCACAAATTTTGACCAATTCCGACGGTAGTAGTCGGAATTGTGGCTTGCCTGCGATGAGGCCCTTACAGGCGCTTGAAACTACTCGTCGTCGTCGAAGTTGTAGCTACCCGGCGCCAGGTTCTCGAAACGCGTGTACTTGCCGATGAACGCCAACCGGATAAACCCGATCGGGCCGTTCCGCTGCTTGCCGATGATGATTTCGGCAATGCCCTTGTGTTCCGTCTCGGGGTGGTACACCTCGTCGCGGTACACGAACATGATCACGTCGGCGTCCTGCTCGATCGCTCCGGATTCCCGCAAGTCGGAGTTCACCGGACGCTTGTTGGGACGTTGTTCCAGGGAACGATTGAGCTGGGACAACGCCACCACCGGGCAGTTGAATTCCTTGGCCAGGGCCTTCAAGGAACGAGAGATTTCAGAAATCTCGTTGGTACGGTTGTCGCCACTGGAACCGGGGATCTGCATCAACTGCAGGTAGTCGATCATGATCAGGGCGATGTCGCCATGCTCACGCACCAGGCGTCGGGTACGCGCGCGCATTTCGGACGGGCTGATACCGGCAGTGTCATCGATGAACAGCTTGCGGTCGTTGAGCAGGTTGACCGCTGAGGTCAGGCGCGGCCAGTCGTCGTCTTCAAGCTGGCCGGAACGTACCTTGGTCTGGTCGATACGGCCAAGCGACGAGAGCATACGCATGATCAGCGATTCACCTGGCATCTCAAGGGAGTACACCAGTACCGCCTTGTCGCTACGCAGAACGGCGTTTTCCACCAGGTTCATCGCAAAGGTGGTTTTACCCATGGACGGACGACCGGCGACGATGATCAAGTCGGACGGCTGCAGGCCGCTGGTCTTTTCGTCGAGGTCGGTGTAACCGGTGGAAATACCGGTAATCGCGGCATCGGTGTTGAACAGGGTGTCGATGCGGTCGATGGCTTTGGTCAGCAGGTCGTTGACGCTGACCGGGCCGCCGGTTTTCGGCCGGGCCTCGGCGATCTGGAAGATCTGGCGCTCGGCTTCGTCAAGGATCTCGGCAGCGGTGCGGCCTTCGGGGTTGAAGGCGCTGTCGGCGATTTCGGTGCTGATGCCGATCAACTGGCGCAACGTGGCGCGCTCGCGGACGATCTGGGCATAGGCCTTGATGTTGGCGACGGACGGCGTGTTTTTTGCCAGCTCACCGAGGTAGCCCAGACCACCCACTTGGGAGGTCTGGCCTTCCTTGTCCAACTGCTCGGCCAGGGTTACCACGTCGATCGGTGAGTTCTGGTCGGCCAGCTTGGCGATGGCGCGGAAGATCAGGCGGTGGTCATGACGATAGAAGTCACCGTCCGAGACTTGATCCAGCACGCGTTCCCAGGCGTTGTTGTCCAGCATCAAGCCACCGAGCACGGCCTGTTCGGCCTCGATGGAATGCGGCGGCACCTTCAGGGCAGCGGTTTGCAGATCGTATTGCTCAGGAGCGGAGATTTCGTTCATGGCCACTTGGAATTTGGGGTGTGTAGAAAAACAAAAGGCACGACCTGTAAACAGGATCGTGCCCGATGTTAACCGGCTGGCACGCGAGGTGCCAGTCAGTTAGGTGCGACTTAAGCTGCTACCACGACAACGCGTACGGTGGCTTCAACTTCGGCGTGCAGGTGCACGGCTACGTCGAATTCGCCTACGTTGCGGATGGTGCCGTTCGGCAGACGAACTTCGCTCTTCTGCACTTCAACGCCGGAGGCGGTCAGTGCATCAGCGATGTCGTGGGTACCGATCGAACCGAACAGCTTGCCTTCGTCACCAGCGGTGGCAGTGATAGTCACTTCCAGCTCAGCCAGTTGGGCAGCGCGAGTTTCGGCCGACGCTTTTTTGTCTGCTGCGGCTTTTTCCAGCTCAGCACGACGCTCTTCAAACGCAGCCAGGTTGGCAGCGGTTGCAGCGGTGGCTTTGCCGTATGGCAGCAGGTAGTTACGACCGTAGCCGGCCTTAACGTTCACTTTGTCGCCCAGGTTGCCCAGGTTGGCGACTTTTTCCAGAAGGATCAGTTGCATGTGAAAATCCTCTAACTTTTAACCTTCACCGTTCGCGTTATCGGCGTCTTTCGACGCCAGACGACCGCGAAAATCAATCAGGCTGTCAACAATGGCCAAGACCACGAGTAACGGATAGATCAGCTGCATGAACAGCAACAGCGTGACGTACAACCCCACCAGCCAGAACCTGGCCAGTCGCTTTTGCGCGGCAAGCCCATGAATCAGGGCCAGCCCGGCAAACACCAGCGGTACACTGCAAATCGGCGCCAGCAAGGCCATCTGTGGGCCGAAGTTCGGCCCGACAACCATGCACGCCAGCAGCAACATCGCCGGCCCCGCTGGGATTCTGATACTGCGAAACTCGCGACCAAAACCACCCGGGTTGTACAACAACGCCTGCCAATAACGCCCAAGAATCAGGCTCAGCACGCTGACGACCTGCAACAAAGCCGCAATCAGGCCGGTCAGGACCGGGGCAATCAGTGACGCAAACCGCGCTCGCTCATCTACCGACAAATGCTGGTAGAGATCCCCGAGGGCCAACGGCAGGATCTTGACGATCTCCTGCGCCAGCGCCTCGATCTGCGGGCGGAAAGCCGCGCCAAGCATCACTGAGTACACCAACCCCAATGCCACGCTGACCAGCAGCGTGCGGACCCAGGACTCACTTGCGCGCAAAACCAACGCAAGGCTCGATGACCCCAGCAGTACCAGAAGTACCCGTGGATCACCCATTTGCAGCCACCAGATCAAGGCCGGCAACAAACCCAGGGCAAGAACGCCAAGGGCGTCCTTCAAACCGCGCCGCAGTAGCACAAGGCAACCTGCGGCAGCACCCAACCAATAAAGCAACGGCAATGCCGCACATCCAGCCACTACCAGAGTGGCCTGCACGCGACCGCGCATGATGAACTCAGCTAAGGCGCGCATGCATTCAATCCCTTACTACTTGTCGACTGCCCGGTCTCAGCGGCCGTGGCTGTCGGTGTAGGCCAGCAGGGCCAGGAAGCGGGCGCGCTTGATAGCGGTGGCCAGCTGACGCTGATAACGTGCTTTGGTACCGGTGATACGGCTTGGAACGATTTTGCCGGTCTCGGATACGTAGGCTTTCAGAGTGTTGAGATCTTTGTAATCGATCTCTTTCACGTCTTCAGCGGTGAAGCGGCAGAATTTACGACGACGGAAGAAACGTGCCATTTGATAGGCTCCTTAAAAGGTCCGTGGATTACTCGTCAGCGTTATCGCTGTTGTCGCTGTCATCACTATCAGCGCTATCAGCGCCTTCGTGCTCAGGACGGTCGCGACGCTCACGGCGCTCACTGCGGTTTTCTTCAGCCTTGAGCATCTCGGATTGGCCAGTAACGGCTTCTTCGCGACGGATGACCAGGTTACGGATCACAGCATCGTTGTAGCGGAAGTTGTCTTCCAGCTCGGCCAGGGCCTTGCCAGTGCACTCAACGTTCAGCATCACGTAGTGAGCCTTGTGAACATTGTTGATTGCGTAGGCCAGTTGACGACGGCCCCAATCTTCCAGACGGTGGATTTTGCCGCCGTCTTCTTCGATCAGCTTGGTGTAACGCTCAACCATGCCGCCGACTTGCTCGCTTTGATCCGGGTGGACCAAAAAGATGATTTCGTAATGACGCATGAATGCTCCTTACGGGTTGTAGCCTGCCGCTCAAAAACGGTCAGACAAGGAGTGAATGACACTTATGGATCTTGCCGCAGGGGAGGCACATCGGTGCCTGCCAGGAAGGCAAGGGGCGCAATTGTAGAGAAGGGGGAGAAGCGGCGCAAGGCAATTGGTGATTATTTGAACAACCCCAAGCACCACAAACACAAATGTAGGAGCGAGCTTGCTCGCGAAAAACTCACAGACACCGCGCTCATTCAGGAAGCCCGCGTTATCGTTGACGTTTTTCGCGAGCAAGCTCGCTCCTACATCAGGATTGGGGCAAGCCCCACATGGTGATTACTTCTTGGGCTTGGCCTTAGCCTTGGCACCACGCTGACGCTGGGCTTCAAATAGGCACACGCCCGTCGCCACCGACACATTGAGGCTGCTGACACTACCGGCCATCGGCAGGTGCACCAGATAATCGCAATGCTCACGGGTCAGGCGGCGCATGCCTTTGCCTTCGGCGCCCATGATCAGGATGGTAGGGCCGGTAAGGTCCTGGTCATAAATGCTGACCTCAGCCTCCCCCGCCGTGCCCACGACCCACAGGCCGCGCTGCTGGAGCTTCTCCAGGGTACGCGCCAGGTTGGTCACGGCCACCAGCGGAATCACTTCCGCCGCACCGCAGGCGACTTTACGCACCACCGGCGTCAGGGTCGCGGACTTGTCCTTGGGCACGATCACTGCCAGCGCACCGGCAGCATCCGCCGAACGCAGACAGGCGCCGAGGTTGTGCGGGTCGGTCACGCCGTCCAGCACCAAGAGCAACGGTGCACCTTCGGTACGGTCGAGCAGCTCGTCGAGCATCGCCTCGCCCCACACCTGGCTCGGACTGACGTCAGCCACCACACCTTGGTGAACGCCTTCGACCCACACGTCCATTTCACGACGCTCGGCCTGGCCGATGGCAACCTTATTCTGCGTGGCCAACTCGACCAGCGCCTGTACGCGCGGCTCGCTGCGACCTTCGGCCAACCACACCTGCTTGACGCGCTTGGGATGGTGACGCAGCAGTGCTTCTACGGCGTGCACGCCGTAGATTTTTTCCAGACTCATGACTTGGCCTTAGGTTTGCGCGACCCGCCGCTTTTTGCGGGAGCCGAACCCGCTTTTGGCGGGCCTTTACGGTGTTTACTTGGCTTGCTCGACGGCTTTTCCGCCCCGTGGGACTTTCCCCCAGACGCCGCTTTACCACCGCTTTTGGCTTCGTTGAGCAACTGTTGCTTCAACTCGCGGCTCTTGCGCAGCTCGGCGTTTTTCGCCGCCGCGTCGCTTGGGCGGTAGGCTTCAGGGGCCTTGTCCTTGGCGGAAGAACGACGACCAGCCTTGGCAGGTGCAGGCTCGGCCGTGGTTTTTGGGGTGGCCGCTTTGCCTTTGGACGCAGGCGCTGTGGTTTCACCACGTTTTTTACGACCCGCAGGCTCTGCCGGTTTGTCAGGCATGCCGAAGTCGATCTTGCGCTCGTCGAGATCGACACGCATGACCTGCACTTCAACGGTATCGCCCAAGCGGAAGCTGCGACCGGTGCGCTCGCCCGCCAGGCGGTGATGCACAGGATCGAAGTGGTAGTAATCACCCGGCAAGGCGGTGACGTGCACCAGGCCCTCGACGTAGATGTCGGTCAGCTCGACGAACAGGCCAAAGCCGGTCACGGCGGTGATGACACCCGGGAACGACTCGCCCACGCGATCCTTCATGAACTCGCACTTGAGCCAGTTCACCACGTCGCGGGTGGCTTCGTCGGCGCGGCGTTCGCTCATGGAGCACTGCTCGCCCAGTTGTTCCAGGGCCGCTTCGTCGTACGGGTAGATCCGTGCTTTCGGAATGGTCATGGCACCGGCGCGCTTGACGTGCGGGGTGTTCTGCTTGGAATGGATCACGCTGCGGATCGCCCGGTGCGTGAGCAAGTCCGGGTAACGCCGAATTGGCGAAGTGAAGTGGGTGTACGCCTCGTAATTCAGGCCGAAGTGGCCCTGGTTATCGGCGCTGTACACCGCCTGGCTCAGCGAGCGCAGCATCACGGTCTGGATCACGTGGTAATCCGGACGGTCCTTGATGCTGGCCAGCAGGGCCTGGTAATCCTTCGGCGTCGGGCCGTCCTTGCCTTTGTGCAGAGACAGGCCGAGTTCGCCGAGGAAGGCGCGAAGTTTTTCCAGGCGCTCCGGCGGCGGGCCGTCGTGCACACGGTACAACGCAGGAATTTCGTGCTTCTTGAGGAACTCGGCAGTGGCCACGTTGGCCGCCAGCATGCACTCCTCGATCAGCTTGTGCGCGTCGTTACGGGTGGTCGGGGTGATCGCCGCAATCTTGCGCTCGGAGCCGAAGACAATGCGGGTTTCCTGGGTTTCGAAATCGATCGCGCCACGGGTATGACGGGCACCCAGCAACACCTTGTACAGCGAGTACAGCTGCTTGAGGTGCGGCACCACGCCAGCGTACTCGGTACGCAGGGCCTTGGCTTCGCTGGTCTTCGGCGTTTCCAGGATGGTGCTGACCTTGTTGTAGGTCAGGCGTGCCTGGGAGTGGATCACCGCTTCGTAGAACTGGTAGTCGGTCATTTCGCCGGTTTTGGAGATGGTCATCTCGCACACCATGGCCAAACGGTCGACTTTCGGGTTCAGGGAGCACAGGCCGTTGGACAGCTGCTCGGGCAGCATCGGGATCACGCGCTCTGGGAAGTACACGGAGTTGCCGCGCACCTGGGCTTCGTTATCCAGGGCCGAACCGATCTTCACGTAGCTGGACACGTCGGCAATCGCGACGTACAACTTCCAGCCGCCGGAGAACAGGCGCAGCTTGCCAGGCTTGGCTTCGCAGTAGACCGCATCGTCGAAGTCGCGGGCATCTTCACCGTCAATCGTGACAAACGGCAGATGACGCAGGTCGATGCGTTTTTCTTTGTCTTTCTCTTCGACTTCCGGCTTGAGCTTGGCGGCTTCCTTGAGCACGGCCTCAGGCCAGACGTGAGGGATATCGTAGGTGCGCAAGGCAACGTCGATTTCCATGCCCGGCGCCATGTAGTTGCCGACCACTTCAACGATATCGCCCTGGGGCTGGAAGCGCGCCGTTGGCCAGTGGGTGATTTTCACCTCGACGAACTGGCCGACCTTGGCGGCGCCATTACGGCCCGGGGTGATCAGCACTTCCTGCTGGACCTTCGGGTTATCCGGCACAACGAAGCCGATGCCGCCTTCTTCGAAGTAACGGCCGACGATGGATTCGTGGGCGCGGGACACCACTTCGACGATCACGCCTTCACGACGACCACGGCGGTCGAGGCCAGAAACCCGCGCCAGGGCACGGTCGCCATCGAACACCAGACGCATTTGCGCCGGGCTCATGAACAGGTCGTCGCTGCCATCGTCCGGGATCAGGAAGCCGAAGCCGTCACGGTGGCCGGCAATGCGACCCAGGATCAGGTCCAGCTTGTCGACCGGCGCATAAGTGCCACGACGGGTGTAGATCAATTGAGCATCGCGCTCCATCGCACGCAGACGGCGGCGCAGGGCTTCGAGCTGGTCTTCGGTGGTCAGACCGAATTCTTCAACCAGTTGCTCACGGCTAGCAGGCGAACCACGATCGGCGAGGTGCGCCAGGATCAGTTCGCGGCTAGGAATAGGGTTTTCATATTTTTCCGCTTCACGAGCGGCCTCGGGATCGAGGGACTGCCAATCGGCCATTAGAGAGTTTTCACCTTGTCTATATGCGGGTTAGTTTGGCATACGCGTATTGAAACGGGAAATTTCAGGTATCAACAAGCGTTTAAAAGCCCTTTGCGACCCCCGGCGCGCACCTTGCACGACCACTGGCGAAATTTTCCAGGCTTTTTTCATGGCAGGGGTTTACAGCTCAAATATCGCTCCGTATAGTGCGCGCCATCGACGACGGCAACGTTGTTGATGCTGCCCAGGTGGTGAAATTGGTAGACACGCCAGCTTCAGGTGCTGGTGATCGCAAGGTCGTGGAAGTTCGAGTCTTCTCCTGGGCACCAAATTCAGATCAAACCCGCGAAAGCGGGTTTTTTCGTTTCAGGCCTCTGATTTTTAACGGAAAAATTGATTTATATTTTTCGAATCAGGGGTTTACAGATCAAAAGCCCCGCCGTATAGTTCGCCCCATCAACAGCGGCAACGTTGTTAGATAATGCCCAGGTGGTGAAATTGGTAGACACGCCAGCTTCAGGTGCTGGTGATCGCAAGGTCGTGGAAGTTCGAGTCTTCTCCTGGGCACCAAATTCAGATCAAACCCGCGAAAGCGGGTTTTTTCGTTTCCGAGGTTTGAAAACTTCCCCCATGATTTCCCCCTCATCCGCACTTGAGAAGATTTATCGTTTATCCTTGCAATGATTTGTTGCATATAAGCGAGGAACACTTCGGATGATGATCCGTGACAACCGACTCAAGACATCCCTTCTGCGCGGCCTGACCCTCACTCTACTCAGCCTGACCCTGCTCTCGCCCGCCGCCCACTCTGCCGACAAGGTCTCCCTGACCTTATACAACGGCCAACACAAAGAAGTCGGCGATGAACTCGCCAAGGCCTTCGAAGCCAAGACCGGCATCCACGTCAACGTGCGCAAAGGTAGCAGCAACCAGCTGGCCAGCCAGGTCGTCGAAGAAGGTGAGCGCTCCCCTGCCGACGTCATCTACACCGAAGAATCACCGCCCCTCAACAAACTCGGCGAGCAAGGCCTGTTGGCAAAAATCGATGCCAGCACCCTCGATGTCCTGCCCAAGGATTACGTGGGCAAAAACGGCGACTGGATGGGCGTGACCGCACGCACCCGCGTCGTAGCCTTCAACCCCAAACTGATTGCCGAAAAAGACCTGCCCAAGTCGGTACTGGATTTTGCCGGCCCCGAGTGGCAAGGCAAAGTCGGCTTCGTCCCCACCAGCGGC
Source organism: Pseudomonas sp. NBRC 111138 (assembly GCF_001320835.1). Classification (NCBI taxonomy): domain Bacteria; kingdom Pseudomonadati; phylum Pseudomonadota; class Gammaproteobacteria; order Pseudomonadales; family Pseudomonadaceae; genus Pseudomonas; species Pseudomonas sp. NBRC 111138. Next base: position 17,620 of record NZ_BCBO01000061.1, read on the forward strand.
GCGTTTCAGGAGCAAGCCGTGGCGATCATCAAGCTGCACGGTCGCGAAGCCGCAGAAGAATGGCTGACCGGCCTGCGCGCCTTCGGCAAGGTGTACAGCAACAATATGGTTGCCCTCAAGGCCGTGGAAAAAGGCGAAGTGGCCACCGTGCTGGTGAATAACTACTACTGGTTTGCCCTGAAAAAGGAAAAAACCAATCTGGATTCCCAACTGCACTACTTCACCGATGGTGATGCTGGCGGCCTGATCACCGTATCCTCCGCTGCCGCACTCAAATCCAGCAAGCATCCCAAAGAAGCTCAGCAATTGCTGGCATTCATGGCCAGCGAAGAAGGCCAGCGCGTGATCACCAACACGTCGGCCGAGTACCCGCTGCGCAAGGGCATGGAATCGAACCGCGGCCTCAAGCCATTCAGCGAGCTGCAGCCACCAAAGGTCACCCCCGCAGACCTGGGTAACGCCGAAGAAGCCCTGGAACTGGAACGTGACGTTGGCCTGAACTGATGAACCCATCGCTTTCCGTCACGGGGTTCACCCCCCGTCGCAAACGCCCATCAATCTGGCTGCTGCTGCCTGTGCTATTGCTGGTTGGCCTGAGCCTGTTGCCGCTCGCCTATGTCGGGCTCAAAGCCTGGCAGGCGGGCTGGACGGAGGCGGTGCATCTACTGTGGCGACCTTATGTGTTCGGGCTGCTGCGCAACACGCTGGCATTGATGGTCGGCGTGACCCTGACCTGCGGCGTGATCGGCCTGTCCCTGGCCTGGCTACTGGAACGCAGCAACCTGCCAGGACGGCGCATCTGGGGCGTGATCCTTTGCCTGCCGTTTGCGGTGCCGGCGTTTGTCAGCAGCTTTACCTGGGTGTCGCTGAGCGCTCAGTTCGAGGGGCTCGGTGGCGCGATCCTGGTGATGAGCCTGTCCAAATACCCGCTGGTGTTTTTGCCGGTGGCGGCAACACTGCGCAATCTAGACCCCTCCCTGGAAGAATCGGCCCGCACGCTAGGGCTCAACCGCTGGGGCGTGTTCTTTCGCATCACACTCCCGCTGCTGTGGCCATCGCTGCTGGCCGGCTCACTATTGATCGCACTGCACATGCTGGTGGAATTCGGCGCGCTGTCGATTATCGGGTTGCAGACCTTCACCACCGCGATCTACCAGCAGTTCGAACTGGAATTCAGCAATGCCAATGCGGCAATGCTCTCGGCAGTGCTGCTGGTGATGTGCCTGACCCTGCTATGGCTGGAACTGCGCGTACGCGGCAAAGGCCGGCACGTGCGCATCGGCCAGGGCGCGGCGCGGCACGCCGAGCAGGTTCGACTCGGCAAGTGGGCGCCATTGGGCCAGGTGTATTGCCTGGCGCTAGCGATCATCGGCAGCGGCATCCCACTGGGAATGCTCGGGTATTGGTTGGCAGTCGGTTCGTCGGCAGCGTTTCCGATGGCCGAGATCGGTGAGGCGCTGCTGTCTTCCCTGGCGCTCTCGCTGGGCGGCGCCGCACTGTGCCTGGTACTGGCAGTACCGGTTGGTTTGCTAGTGGTGCGCTACAAAGGGCAACTGGCAATATGGGCCGAACGCTTGCCGTACTTGCTGCATGCCCTGCCCGGTCTGGTCATTGCGTTGACCCTGGTGTATTTCGCCCTGCATTACGTGCCGGCGCTGTACCAGACCTCGGCATTGCTGCTGATTGCTTATGCGCTGCTGTTTTTGCCATTGGCGCAGGCGCCGATTCGTACAGCGCTGAACAAGGCGGCGCCACAGTTGGAAGAGGCTGCGCGCACGTTAGGCGCATCGTCCTTCAGTGCGTTTTGCCGGGTGACGTTGCCAATTATCTTTCCGGCGCTGGGGGCGGCGTTTGCCTTGGTGTTCCTGGATGCGATGAAGGAATTGACGGCGACATTGCTGCTGAGCCCGACCGGGCTGAATACCTTGGCGACGGCCGTCTGGGCGCATACCTCGAATGTGGAATTTGCGGCGGCGGCGCCGTATGCAGCGTTGTTGATTCTGGTGTCGGGGTTGCCGGTGTATCTGCTTACGACGCGGATGTATTTGAGCCGCTGAAACAGCTATCGCAGGCAAGCCAGCTCCCACAGTTGACCGCGCTCCAACTTTGGAATGCAGTTGAATGTGGGAGCTGGCTTGCCTGCGATGAGGCCCTTCCAGACAACCTCAAGCCCTGAACTGCCCCAAGCTCGCCTTCAACTGCGCCGCCAGCCCATCCAGCACCTTCCCACTGGCCGTCGTCTCTACCACCGCTTGCGCCGCACGCTCGGCCTGGGCATGGATCACCTCCACGCGCCCACGCACCGCATGCGCGCCCTGGGCTTGATGCTCGGCCGCGCGCGTCGCCAGGCCAATCGCCGCATGCACCTGCTCCACAGAAGCCTGCACCGTCTGCTGCAAGCGCACGCTGTCGCGCAGCACCAGCAAGCCCTCACTGGCCTGGCGCCCCGCCTTGCCGATGGTTTCCACCGCCTCACGCGCGCCCTGCTGCAATGCCACGATATGCGCCTGGATATCGCCAGTGGAGCTTTGAGTCTTGCTCGCCAGCGCACGCACTTCATCGGCCACCACCGCAAAGCCGCGCCCAGTCTCGCCAGCCCGTGCCGCCTCGATGGCCGCGTTGAGAGCGAGCAAGTTGGTTTGCTCGGCGATGCCGTGAATCACGGTCAACACCACTTCAATCTGTTCGCTTTGCTGCGCCAGCCGTTCGATCACCTGGGAACCGGCCTGCACCTGCCCCGCCAACGCCTCGATCAAGCTACCGACTTCAGCCGAGGTTCGTGAGTTTTCATCCGTGGCCTGGCGAATATCCACCACCTGCTGCAACGCCGCCTGCATAGCGTGACTTTCGGCCTGGGCCTCGTCGGCCATTTGCGACAAAGCGCGCAAACTCTCGGCCACTTCATCACGCTGCAAGCCCGCCGCCGCATCGGCGCCAGCATTGCGCAATGTCATGGCACCGATTTCCACACCGGTACGCTGGGCCACGTCGCCTGCCTCCCGTACGATGGGCTGCAACTTATCCACAAAGCGATTGACCGCCGAGGCCATATCGCCGATTTCATCCTTGCTGTTGATCTGCACGCGCTTGGTGAGGTCGCCCTCGCCGGCCGCCAGATCATCCATCGCGGCAATCAGCAACTTCAGGCGATTGACCACGCGTCGCCCCAGCACAATGGCGATCAGCAGCAATACCCCAAGCCCCACCAGTGCCAGCCCCATGCCGATGCGCCAGCGCAGGGTGCCCGCCGCGTCTTGCACGGCGCTGGCGGTATTGGCCGTCATTTGCGTGGCAGTGGCTTGCGCCGATTGCAGCCGGGCGCCCATGGCGTTGGCGCTGTCAGCGGCGGCTCCCTTGAGGCTGTCACCCACCAGTTGATCACCGCTGGCGATCAGCGTGGCAAAGCGCTTATCCAAGGCTTGCAGGTCGGCTTCAACCATCGCGGTCGACACGCCCATGCGCACCTTGCCGATTTCCACGCCGTTGGGGCTGATGGAGGCTTCAACGTAGTACACGGAAGGGTCAGTCTTGGCCGCGTCCAGTACCTTATCCAGAGCACGCTCACCCGCGCCTTTTGCCAGCAACGCCTGGTTGATCGGGTTCTCACGGTTCAGATAACGCGTCAGGTGCTCGCCTGCGGCGTCGTCATACACCACGAACAGCACATTGGGGTTGCGCTGGGCCCGGCGGGCAAACTCTGAAAGGGTCGGCACGTCACTGTCCCACATGGCGCGGGGCGCGACCGAGGCCAGCAGTTGCGCCATGTCATTGGCGGAGTCCTGCAGGTCTTTTTCCAGCGTCGCACGCAACTGCTTTTGCTCTTCCTGCAAGCGCGTGGAAAGCCCAGTTGTCAGTCGCTGGCGCGTGCTGGCGGACAGGCTGTCCAGGCTGGACGTGACTTCCTTGCCAGCTTGGGCCAGTTCGCCAGACAACTTCTGGCTATCAATGCCCAGGCGATTGCCCAAATCGGCTTCCAGCGCCGTCACCGTGCTCCGCGTCAGCGCGACGGCCACCAGCACTTGCACCAAAAGAGCGATACCAAGGGTAACGAACACCGGCCGCAACAGACGGCTTTGTAACAACGAGAGAACGGCAGACACTGGAAATCCCTCCACCACGGGTGCCACTAATTTGATAGCACCTCGAAAGAGGGAAACACAGCAAGGGTCGTGCCGCTTGCCAGGCAGAAACGACAAAGGGCTCCCGAAGGAGCCCTTTGCTTTTCACATCAACAGCTTATTACGCGAACGGGTGACGCAGAACGATGGTCTCGTTGCGGTCCGGGCCCGTCGAAATAATGTCGATCGGCGCACCGATCAGCTCTTCCACACGCTTGATGTAGGCGCGGGCGTTGGCTGGCAGCTCTTCCAGGGTCTTGGCGCCCACGGTCGATTCGGTCCAGCCTGGCACTTCTTCGTACACAGGCTGCAGGCCCACGTAGCTGTCAGCGTCAGTCGGGGCAACATCGTTGCCTTGGGCGTCTTTGTAGCCGACGCAGATGTTGATGGCTTCCAGACCGTCGAGTACGTCCAGCTTGGTCAAGCAGATGCCCGAGATGCTGTTCACATCGATAGCGCGACGCAGGATAACGGCATCGAACCAGCCGCAACGACGAGCACGGCCAGTGGTGGCGCCGAATTCGTGGCCTTGCTTGGCCAGGTGCGCGCCGACGTCGTCGAACAGCTCAGTCGGGAACGGGCCCGAACCTACGCGAGTGGTGTAGGCCTTGGTGATACCCAGGATGTAGTCCAGGAACATCGGGCCAACGCCAGAACCGGTCGCAACGCCACCAGCGGTGGTGTTGGAGCTGGTCACATACGGGTAGGTACCGTGGTCGATGTCCAGCAACGAACCCTGGGCACCTTCGAACATGATGTCCTTGCCAGCGCGACGCAGGTCGTGCAACTCGGCCGTCACATCCAGCATCAGCGGCTTGAGCAGCTCAGCGTATTCCTTGCACTCGGCCAGTGTCTTTTCAAACTCGATGGCTGGCTCTTTGTAGTAACCCACCAGCATGAAGTTGTGGTAATCCACCAGTTCACGCAGCTTGTCTTCAAAGCGCGGCATGTTGAGCAGGTCGCCCACACGCAGGCCACGACGTGCAACCTTGTCTTCGTAGGCCGGGCCGATGCCGCGACCGGTGGTGCCGATCTTCAGCTCGCCACGCGCCTTTTCACGGGCCTGGTCCAGCGCAACGTGGAAGGACAGGATCAGCGGGCAGGACGGGCTGATACGCAGGCGCTCGCGCACCGGTACGCCTTTCTCCTCCAGCTTGGTGATCTCGCGCAGCAGAGCGTCAGGTGCAACCACCACGCCGTTGCCGATCAGGCACTGCACGCCTTCGCGCAGGACACCCGACGGGATCAGGTGCAAGACAGTTTTTTCGCCATCGATGACCAGGGTGTGGCCAGCGTTGTGGCCACCTTGGTAGCGCACTACGGCGGCAGCATGTTCGGTCAGCAGATCAACGATCTTGCCTTTGCCCTCATCACCCCATTGGGTGCCCAGGACTACGACATTCTTACCCATAACACTTGTCCTCATTCGCGCAAACTTGGTGCCGGCGATGGCCGGCAGGAAAACTCAAGAAGCCAGTGGCGATACTTGCCAAAGCCCGTTCTGCTGAATCAATTGCCGGTCGCAGTCCGCTTCACGGGCGGCGGCCAATGGCTGCCCAGGCAAGGCCTGGACTACACGCTGACCCTCACGGCGTAACTGGCAAACCTGCTGCCAGAGCGCTGCGTCCGTACTGTCGGGCATCCAGATGCCACCAGACGGCAGCTCGACCTCAGCACGCCCCAGGGTCACCAGGGTTTTCAAATCGGTGGAAAAACCAGTGGCCGGACGCGCACGACCGAAGTCGGCGCCGATATCGTCATAGCGACCACCTTGGGCGATGGCCTGGCCAACACCCGGGACGAATACCGCGAACACCACACCGGTGTGGTAGTGGTAGCCGCGCAATTCACCCAGATCAAAATACAGCGGCAGCTCCGGGAACCGCGCCGACAGGCGCTCGGCAATTGCCAGCACATCGTCCAGTGCTGCCAATACCGGTGCCGGCGCATTGGCCAGGCGCTCACGCGCAGCCACCAGCACTTCACGGCCGCCGCACAGGTCTACCAGCGCCCGCAGCATGCCAGCCAGTTCAGCAGGCACACCCTCGGTGAGAGCGATCACTTCATCGATCGCCTTGCGCTGCAGGGCATCGAACAACTGTTGCTCCACTTCACCGGACAACCCGGCAGCACGCGCCAGGCCACGGTAGATACCGACGTGGCCCAGGTCCATGTGCACGTCCGGCACATCCGCCAGTTGCAGCATGGCCAGCATCAGGCTGATCACTTCAACATCGCTGCTCGGGCTGGCATCACCGTACAACTCGGCGCCCAACTGGATCGGGCTACGGGAGGACGACAAGGCGCGCGGCTGGGCATGCAGTACGCTGCCGGCGTAGCACAGGCGGCTGGGGCCTTCGCGACGCAGGGTGTGCGCATCTATGCGCGCCACTTGTGGCGTGATGTCGGCACGGAACCCCATTTGCCGGCCCGATTGCGGGTCGATGACCTTGAAGGTGCGCAGATCCAGGTCCTGGCCCGCGCCGGTCAGCAGGGATTCCAGGTACTCAATATGGGGAGTCACGACAAACTCGTAACCCCAGCTCTGGAACAGATCCAACACCTGGCGACGCGCTACTTCAATGCGCGCAGCTTCTGGTGGCAGTACTTCTTCGATGCCATCTGGCAGCAGCCAGCGGTCTACCGTTGCCATTACGCCATTCCCCTTTGATCCGGGCGGCCAGCCCTCGGCCGAGCCTTGAGTGAAGCAGAAAATACCCGCCCCTTGCATAAACCACGCGCAAGAGCGACGTGACGAACGGCCTGCAAACGGCCTCGTCGGGCACTTTCCTCGAAAAACCTGTCACGCCTGCCGAATCAAACATGCAGACGCAAAAAAGCCGGGAATTTCCCGGCTGCCGCATCATACACCCGTTTTCTGAAAGGATCACCCCGCCAGGCATTTTAGCCGCCCGACGGAGTGCGCCTTACAGAATCACGGGCTGGTTACTTGGACTTTTCCAGGTAGCGGAAGAAGTCGCTGCTTGGGTCCAACACCAGTACGTCGGTTTTGTTCGCGAAGCTTTCACGGTAAGCGCGCAGGCTACGGTAGAACGCGTAGAACTCCTGGTCCTGGCCGTAGGCCTTGGCGTAGATCGCCGCGGCTTGAGCATCGCCGTCACCACGAGCCTCTTCAGACTCACGATAAGCTTCTGCCAGCAGTACACGACGCTGACGGTCGGCATCGGCACGGATACCTTCAGCCAACTCGTTACCCTTGGCGCGGTGCTCACGCGCTTCACGCTCACGCTCGGTGCTCATACGCTCGAACACGCTGCGGTTCACTTCCTTGGGCAGGTCAATGGCCTTGACGCGAACGTCGACCACTTCAATACCCAGCTCTTTTTCCGCCATGGTGTTCAGCGAACGGGTGATGTCAGCCATCAGCGCATCACGTTCACCGGATACCACCTCGTGCAGGGTGCGCTTACCAAACTGGTCACGCAGGCCCGATTCCAGACGACGGGACAAACGCTCGTCGGCAATCTGCTTGAGGCCGGAAGTCGCGGTGTAGAAGCGCTCGGCATCCTTGACGCGCCACTTGGCGTAGGCGTCAACCATCACGGCTTTCTTTTCCAGGGTCAGGAAGCGCTGTGTCGGTGCATCCAGGGTCATCAGGCGGGCGTCGAACTTGCGCACCTGGTTGACGTAGGGGACTTTCACATGCAGGCCCGGCTGGACATCCGCCTGGACCACGCGACCGAATTGCAGCAGCACCGCACGCTCGGTCTGAGCGACGATGTAGAAGCAGTTCCAGGCAGCGATGACCACGACGACGCCCACAATCAGGGCGGTCAGCGATTTATTGCTCATCAACGGCTCTCCCTGGTACGTGTTTGCTGTTGCAGCAAGTCAGCGGCCGCACGGGCGCTCGCTTCGTTGGCAGCGGCATTCGAACCGGTGGACGGTGCACTGGCGCCGCTACGACCACCTTCGATCATCTTGTCCAGCGGCAGGTACAGCAGGTTGTTCTGCCCACCTTTGCTGCCGGTCACGAGAACCTTGCTGGTGTTGCTGAAGACTTCCTGCATGGTGTCCAGGTACAGACGCTCGCGGGTCACTTCAGGAGCCTTGCGGTACTCGGCGACCAGCTTGGTGAAACGATCTGCCTCACCCTTGGCGCGGGAGACCACCTCATCGCGATAACCGTTGGCATCTTCAAGGATGCGCTGGGCCTGACCACGGGCTTCCGGCACAACGCCGTTGGCATAGGTTTCAGCCTGGTTGCGCGAACGCTGCTCGTCTTCACGTGCACGGATCACGTCGTCAAAGGCTTCCTGCACTTCACGCGGTGCCGCTGCGCTCTGTACGTTCACCTGGGTAACGGTGATACCGGTGCGGTAAGTGTCGAGGAAGCGTTGCAGACGCTCCTTGATTTCGCTGGCCATCAACTCACGACCTTCGGTGAGCACCTGGTCCATGGCGGTGGAACCCACCACGTGGCGCAGGGCACTTTCGGTTGCGTGTTGCAGGCTGATTTCCGGCTGATCAACGTTCAGCACGAAGTCTTGCAGGTTGCTGATCTTGTACTGCACGGTCAGCGGCACTTCGACGATGTTCTCGTCTTCGGTCAGCATCTGGCCCTGCTTGGTGTACGCACGCTCACGCGTCACGTTCTCCATGTACTTCTTGTCGATCGGCGGGAAATAGATGTTCAGGCCTGGCCCGACAGTCTCGTAGTACTTGCCGAAGCGCAGCACCACGGCTTGCTCCTGCTCGTCCACCACGTAGACCGCGCTGTACAGCCATACGGCCGCGAGCACGACAAGACCCAGGCCCAGCAGGCCATAGCCACCGCCCTTGCTTGTGCGACCGCCGTCGTCACCACCACGTTTTTTTCCACCACCGAACAACCCATTCAGGCTTTCCTGCAGCTTTCGGAAGGCCTCGTCGAGATCCGGTGGCCCCTTGCGGTCGCCATTATTGCGGCGCTTACCACCCCAAGGATCCTGATTATTCGAGTTGCCACCCGGCTCATTCCAAGCCATAGCGCTCTCCATCTGATAAAGCAAAGACGCACCCACGGCGCGCCGACCAATGCTACAGAATGCCTGCTACTGCGGCACAACCGCTTTCTCAGGCTTTTATTGCAAAGTGTGTTGTTCGATGAACTCTGCCGGTACAACACCCTCTCGGCTGACCAGCCGATTGAGTTCCGAGCGCGGCAATCGAACGGCCAGCAAGCTGACACCTTCTTCGTCGTGTTCTTCTTTCTGTACCGCGCCCAACTCGAAAAACTGTGCACGCAGTCGAGCAAAACGCTGCGGCAAGCGCAAGGTGCCGACGAACAAATCGCTGCCGAGCAATTCGGCAATGGCTTGTTCCAGCAACTCCAAGCCACTGCCATCTCGCGCCGATAACCAGACCCGCTGGGGCTTGCCGTTCTCGTCGCGCTGGATCTGTGGCTCAACGCCTTCAAGCAAATCGAGTTTGTTATAGACCTCGAGGATCGGCAAGTCCTGGGCCCCAATCTCGCCCAGCACCACCATGACCTGTTCAATCTGCAACATGCGATCCGGTTCGGCCGCATCGATCACGTGCAACAGCAGGTCGGAATTGCTCGACTCTTCGAGCGTAGACCGAAATGCCTCGACGAGCTTGTGGGGCAGGTGACGAATGAAACCCACAGTATCGGCCAGCACAATCGGCCCCAGGTCGTCGATGTCCAGACGCCGCAGGGTCGGGTCGAGGGTAGCGAACAGTTGGTCGGCCGCGTACACATCCGACTTGGTCACGTTATTGAACAACGTGGACTTGCCGGCGTTGGTGTACCCCACCAGGGACACGGTCGGGATATCCGCACGGGAACGGCCACGTCGCGACTGTTCACGCTGGCTGCGCACTTTTTCCAGGCGGCCCTTGATCTGGCGCAGGCGAACCCGCAGCAGACGCCGGTCGGTTTCCAGCTGGGTTTCACCCGGGCCACGCATGCCGATACCGCCACCCTGACGCTCAAGGTGAGTCCAGCCGCGAACCAGGCGCGTGCTCATGTGGTCAAGCTGGGCCAGTTCAACCTGGAGCTTACCTTCATGGGTGCGGGCGCGTTGGGCGAAAATATCGAGAATCAGACCGGTACGGTCGATCACGCGACACTCGAAAACACGTTCGAGGTTACGTTCCTGACTGGGCGTGAGGGTGTGATTGAAGATCACCAGATCGGCTTCTTCGGCATGAACCAGGTCGCGCAGTTCCTCGACCTTGCCGCTGCCAATCAGGTATTTGGCGGTTGGCCGATGACGCGGCACGTTAAAAAACGCAACGGTCTCGGCGCCGGCCGAATTTGCCAACTCCTGAAACTCCTGCGGATCTTCGCGCGCCTCAGGGTCCTGTCCATCCAAGTGAACGAGGATTACTCGCTCACCACCACCGTGGCGCTCAAAGAACAAAGGAGACTCCTATCAGGCGTTACCTGGCTCAGCGTCACCCTGTTCATCACCTGCTGCGCTAGGCAGACGGATTGGACGAACTGGAACGACTGTCGAGATAGCGTGCTTGTAAACCATCTGGCTGACGGTGTTTTTCAGCAGGATAACGAATTGGTCGAACGACTCGATCGTACCTTGCAGCTTGATGCCGTTGACCAGATAGATGGAAACCCCAACTTTCTCTTTACGTAAAGTATTCAAGTAAGGGTCTTGTAGCGAATGCCCTTTTGACATGTGCCGCACTCCTTTAAGGATCAATAATAAAAAATCGGAAAATAGATAGCTTATGGCCGTCACACCCCCAAGGATAGACGGCAATTGCAAGGACTCAGCTCAATATGGAGACCGTTCCCAAGTATTTCAAGGCGCGTGACAGATTGTCGCTGTCCAGGCTGTCCAACCAGTGCAAATCGCTCCAGCTGCGCAGCCAGGTGAACTGGCGCTTCGCCAATTGGCGCGTGGCAATGATGCCGCGCTCCTGCATTTCGGCGGACGTCAGCTTGCCATCCAGATGATCCCAGACTTGGCGGTAGCCTACAGCACGTATCGAAGGCAGCCCTGCATGCAGGTCGCCTCTTGAACGCAATGCTACGACCTCGTCCACAAACCCCTGTTCCAACATTATTGTGAATCTTTGTGCAATTCGTTCATGCAACACCTGGCGGTTTGCCGGAGCGATGGCCAGATTCGCCACAGTATAGGGCAATTGTGACTGTCCAGATGCGCCTGCATCAGTACTTTGCGCAGTTTGTTTCAGGCGATGTTCAGTCATGGTCTGGCCACTGACGCGCCAGACTTCCAGGGCGCGTGTGAGCCGCTGGGGGTCATTGGGGTGAATACGTTCCGCAGACACCGGGTCTACCGCCGCCAACTGGTCGTGAAGGGCCTGCCAGCCAAGGCGCGCAGCCTCATCTTCAAGTTCGGCGCGCACCTGGGCATCGGCAGGCGGCATATCGGCCAAGCCTTCCTGCAACGCCTTGTAATAGAGCATGGTGCCGCCCACCAGCAGCGGGATATTGCCGCGCGCGGTGATCTCGGCCATGGCCGCCAGGGCGTCGGTGCGAAAGTCCGCCGCCGAATAGCTCTGCGCGGGGTCGATGATGTCGATCAACTTGTGCGGATATTGGGCCAACAGCGCCTTCGACGGCTTGGCCGTACCGATATCCATGTCCCGGTAAACCAGGGCAGAGTCGACGCTGATCAACTCACAGGGCAGCACCTTGGTCAGCTCGATGGCCAGGTCGGTCTTGCCGGCGGCCGTGGGGCCCATCAGGAAAATGGCGGGGGGCAAGGCACTCATCAGCGGCCGCGCAAGAACAGTTTGTCCAGATCATCCAGGCCCATCTGGGTCCAGGTCGGTCGGCCATGGTTGCATTGGCCGCTGCGCTCGGTGTTTTCCATGTCGCGCAGCAGGCCGTTCATTTCCGGCAGGGCCAGGCGGCGGTTGGCGCGGATGGCGCCGTGGCAGGCCATGGTGCCGAGCAATTCGTTGATATGCGCCTGGATACGGTCACTGGTGCCGTACTCCATCAGGTCTGCCAGTACGTCGGCCACCAGGCGGTTGGCCTCGGCCTGCTTGAGCAGCGCGGGAATCTGGCGGATCGCCAGGGTTTCCGGGCCCAGGCGTTGCAGTTCGAAGCCCAGCTTCTGGAACACACCGTGATGTTCTTCTGCGCAGTCGGCTTCACGCTGGCTCACCGCCAGGGATTCGGGCACCAGCAGCGGCTGGCCGCTCAGGCCTTCGCTGGCCATGGCGATCTTCAGGCGCTCGTACATGATCCGTTCATGGGCAGCGTGCATGTCCACCAGCACCAGGCCATGGGCGTTTTCGGCGAGGATATAAATGCCTTTGAGCTGCGCCAGGGCATAGCCCAGCGGCGGAATATCACCGCCGCCTTCGGGCAACGCCACAGCAGCACCCGGCTCGGCACCCGGCAACGGCGCGAAAAACTCACGGTACGCCGCCTGGGCTTCGGCCACCGGCGCCGTCGATTGCGGGCGCGGTGTGTATTGGTACTGATAACCCGCACCGGCACCCGAATTCGGCGCCGTGTAGGCTGGCTGCGCCTGCGGCGATTGCAGCAGGTTGGCCGCCAGGCTCATTTCACCTTGCGGCCCGAACTCACCGGCCTCGGGACCGCTCGGGCGCACCACCGCGGTGACGATCGGCGCCGACAATTGATCATCCGGGCGCACATCACCCAGGGCACGGTGCAGCGTGCCATACAGGAAGTCATGCACCATGCGCCCGTCACGGAAGCGCACCTCATGCTTGGTCGGGTGCACATTGACGTCGACCACCGAAGGGTCAACCTCAAAGAACAGTACAAAGGTGGGGTGTCGCCCGTTGAACAGCACATCGCGATAAGCCTGGCGTACCGCATGGGCCACCAGTTTGTCGCGGACCGCCCGGCCGTTCACAAAAAAATACTGTAAGTCGGCCTGGCTGCGGGAGAACGTCGGCAACCCGACCCAGCCCCACAACCTCAAGCCATTGCGCTCGATCTCAATCGGCAGCGCCTGTTCCAGGAACCCGCTGCCACACACCGCTGCCACCCGCCGAGCACGCGCGGCGTCGTCGTTGGCTTCGTGCAGGCTGAGGATGGTCTTGCCATTGTGGCGCAGGTGAAAGGCCACGTCGAAACGGGCCAGGGCCAGGCGCTTGATGACTTCTTGCAGGTGATCGAATTCGGTTTTCTCGGCCTTTAGGAATTTGCGCCGCGCCGGGGTATTGAAAAACAGGTCGCGCACTTCCACTGAGGTACCCACCGGGTGCGCCGCCGGCTGGACCCGAGGCGCCATGTCGCGGCCTTCGGTTTCCACCTGCCAGGCCTGCTCGGCGCTGCGGGTGCGGGAGGTCAGGGTCAGGCGGGCCACGGAGCTGATGGAGGCCAGGGCCTCACCACGAAAGCCCAGGCTCATGACCCGCTCCAGGTCTTCCAGGTCGCGGATCTTGCTGGTGGCGTGACGGGCCAGGGCCAGGGGCAGGTCATCCGAAGAGATGCCACTGCCATCGTCACGTACCCGCAGCAGCTTGACGCCGCCCTGCTCCACATCGACATCAATGCGCTTGGCGCCGGAGTCGATGCTGTTTTCCAGCAACTCCTTGATTACCGACGCCGGGCGCTCAACCACCTCACCCGCAGCGATCTGGTTGGCAAGGCGCGGGCTGAGCAATTCAATGCGCGAGCCGCTGTTCAAGGTGGATTCGCTCATCACTGCGCCGCCAATGAGGTGCCGGGGATGGTCAACACCTGGCCGATCTTCAACTCGTCGGTTTTCAGGTTATTGGCGCTGCGCAAGGCTGCAGGCGTTACCTGGAAACGGACCGCCAGCATGGCAACGGTATCACCGGGTTGCACACGATGGTCACGCGGGCCCTGGGCGATTTTGCCGGAGTCACGCAGCCAGGCGATGTAGGTGCCCGGCGGCGGGTTCTGCTGGAAGAACTGGCGCACGCCGGCGCTGATCGAGCGCGCCAGCGCTTGCTGGTGGCTGGCGCTGGCCAGTTTCGACGCTTCGTTGGCGTTGGAGATAAACCCGGTTTCCACCAGGATCGACGGGATGTCCGGCGACTTCAACACCATGAACCCGGCTTGTTCCACACGCTGTTTATGCAGCGACGTCACGCGGCCGATATTGCTCAGGACTTTCTGGCCCACGTTGAGGCTGGAGGTCAGCGAGGCGGTCATCGACAGGTCGAGCAGTACGCCTGCGAGCATCTTGTCCTTGTCATCAAGGGACACGTTGCCGGCCCCGCCGATCAAGTCGGAACGGTTTTCACTGTCGGCCAGCCAGCGCGCAGTCTCGGAGGTGGCGCCGCGATCCGACAGGGCAAATACCGAGGCGCCAAAGGCAGCGGTTGAAGGCGCGGCGTCGGCGTGAATGGACACGAACAGGTCAGCGCCCTTCTTACGGGCAATTTCGGTACGGCCACGCAACGGAATGAAGTAGTCACCGGTACGGGTCAGCTCGGCGCGGTAGCCTTTCATGCCGTTGACCTGGCGCTGCAGTTCACGGGCGATGGCGAGCACCACGTCTTTCTCATGCTGGCCGCGTGAGCCGGAAGCCCCCGGGTCTTCGCCACCGTGGCCGGCATCGATCACCACGATAATGTCGCGCTTGCCTGCCGGTGCAGGCGGCGGCGGTGGCAGCTTGACCTGGGGTTGCGAAGGGTTGACCGGCACCGCAGGCACCGTCGCCACGCTCGGCGTTGGCGCAGGCGGCGGTGCGGCGTCGGCGGGGTTGTCGAACAGGTCGACCACCAGGCGGTTGCCGTACTGGGCGTTGGGGGCCAGGGAGAAGCTTTTGGGGGTCACGGCCTTTTTCAGGTCGATGACCACACGCAGGTCGGTCGGCGTACGCTGGGCCGAGCGCATGGCGGTGATGGGCGTGTTGGCGGTAGAGACTTTCAGCGGCGCGGCCAAGCTGGCACCGTTGATGTCGATCACCAGGCGATCAGGCGCCGTCAAGGTAAAGACGCTGTGCTGGACCGGGCCAGACAGGTCGAACACCAGTCGCGTGTTATCCGGCGCTCGCCACAGGCGAACACTTTTCACCTGTGAAGCAGCCAGAGCATTGACAGTCATTGCCGCAAGCAACACCCCCACGACAGCAACCAACGCGCGAAAGCGCATACCTAACCCCACCAATTATTTGAATTCCAATGCCAGAGCAGCACACCACGACTCAGCGCGTGGGCTCTGGGGCAACAACTTCAGCTGACGTCCGTGCTCATGCGGCGTAATGGTAATGGTCAGGTCCGGCTTTGGCAAAAAGCCTGTGCCTTTATTTGGCCACTCGATCAGGCACAGCGCATCATCGTCGAAGTAATCACGGATGCCCATGAACTCCAACTCTTCAGGATCGACCAGGCGATAGAGGTCGAAGTGGAAAGCACGCACGTCGCCGATTTCGTAGGGCTCGACCAACGTGAAGGTCGGGCTTTTTACCGCGCCGGTATGGCCCAGGCCGCGAATAATCCCCCGGGACAGTGTGGTTTTGCCTGCACCCAGATCACCCTCGAGAAAGATCAACCCGGCCCCTTGCGTGACCTGCGAAATACGCTGGCCCAACGCGACCATGGCCTCTTCATCTGCCAGGAAAAGAATTACTTCAGGCACGGCGACTGCTCCTCCAGCAATTGACGAATGGCGGGGATCAGGTCGCTGGCAGCCAAGCCGCGACCAAAACTACCCTGGCGGTCTCCGGCGGTCGCGTGCAACCACACGGCCAGGCAGCTCGCTTCGTACGCGGGCATACCCTGAGCCAATAATGCCCCGACCAGGCCGGCCAAGACATCACCGAGCCCCGCCGCCGCCATTGCCGGGTGGCCTTGATCACAACGGGCAAGCCGTCCATCCGGGCTGGCAATCAAACTGCCAGCACCCTTGAGGATAGCCACTGCATTGAATTTCTGACTCAACGCGCGCGCCACCTTACGGCGATCTGCCTGAACCTCGGCTGTCGATAGCCCCAACAAACGCGCAGCTTCGCCCGGATGAGGGGTAATCACACAGTTGGCCGGCAGCTCGACGCTGCCAGTGGCCAGTTGATTGAGCGCGTCGGCATCCCACACCTGCGGCACGCTGGCATTGGCCGCGACCGACAACAGGCTCTTGCCCCAGGCGTCATCGCCCAGGCCTGGGCCAATGACGATCACCGAGATTTTTTCCAGCAGCCCCATCAACTGGTTAGCCGAGCTCACGCCGACGGCCATGACCTCCGGCAGCCGAGCCAGAGCGGCCGGCACGTGTTCCGGCCGCGTCGCCAGCGAGACCATGCCGGCGCCGCTGCGCAAGGCACTTTCGCTGCTCAGCAACGCCGCGCCGCCAACGCCACGGTCACCACCGATGACCAGCAGGTGGCCGAACTGGCCCTTATGGGCGTCCGGGGAACGCGCAGCAAGTTGCGGCAAATGGCCGGGCAACAACAGCTGCACGTCGGTAATTGGGTGTTTTGTCTGAGGCATGCGTCTTCAAGCTCCGATGTCTGGCAGAATTATACGCATCTAACCTGTGGTTTCCCGTGTCTCATGCCTGCTATTACCTCCGATCTGCCCGCTCTCGCCCAATCGATCAAAGACTGGGGTCGCGAGCTGGGCTTTCAACAAGTGGGCATCAGCGGCCTCGACCTGGCTGAGCATGAACAGCACCTTCAACGCTGGCTCGACGCGGGTTACCACGGCGAGATGGAGTACATGGGCGCCCACGGCAGCAAACGCTCCCACCCGGACGAGCTGGTGCCCGGTACCTTGCGCGTGGTGTCACTGCGCATGGACTACCTGCCCGGCGACACCCAGATGGCGCAACTGCTCGGCCAGCCGGAAAAAGCCTACATCTCGCGCTACGCCCTGGGCCGCGATTACCACAAGCTGATCCGCAAGCGCGTGCAGCAACTGGCCGACCGCATCCAGGCGCAGATCGGGCCGTTCGGCTTTCGCGCCTTCGTCGACAGCGCGCCCGTCCTGGAAAAAGCCATTGCCGAGCAAGCGGGCCTGGGCTGGATCGGTAAAAACACCCTGGTTCTCAACCGCAAGGCCGGCAGTTATTTCTTCCTGAGCGAACTGTTTGTCGATCTACCGTTGCCGGTAGACCCACCCCACGCCACAGAACACTGCGGCCGCTGCACGGCGTGCCTGGACATCTGCCCCACCAACGCCTTCGTTGGCCCTTACGTGCTGGACGCGCGACGCTGCATTTCGTACCTGACCATCGAACTCAAGAGTGCCATCCCCGAAGATCTGCGCCCACTGATTGGTAACCGGGTATTTGGCTGCGATGACTGTCAGATCGTTTGCCCGTGGAATCGTTTCGCTCGACCTACCGCCGAAAGCGATTTCAAGCCACGGCACAATCTGGATAACGCAGAACTGGCCGAATTGTTTATGTGGGACGAGGATAAATTCCTCAGCAGCACCGAGGGCTCTCCCCTGCGCCGCGCCGGTTACGAGCGCTGGTTACGCAACCTGGCGGTGGGCCTGGGTAATGCGCCCTCCAGCATTCCAGTGCTGGAAGCCTTGAAGGCGCGGCGGGACTACCCGTCGGAGTTGGTACGCGAACACGTGGAATGGGCGCTGGAGCAACACGCTGCGCGCTAGTGCACATCGTCGTTGTAGACGAACTTGGGCATTTCCCAGTGAAACCGGATCGCCAGCAGGCGTAACAGGAAGCCACTGAACAGCGTCAGCAGAATCGCTTGCTCGCTGGGCAGCTCCAGGTACAGGCACAGCAAGTAGAACCAGGCAGCCAGGAACGACACGCTGGCATACAGCTCGCGGCGGAAGATCAGCGGGATGTCGTTACAGAAGATATCCCGCAGGATGCCGCCGAATACCCCGGTGATGACTCCGCTGACCGACGCCACCAACATGCCGTGGCCCATTTCCAGGGCGGTCATGCAGCCGATCAGGGTGAAGGCCACCAACCCCACCGCATCCAGCGCCAGGAACAGCGAGCGCAGGTGGCGCATCAGCGGTGCGATAAAGATCGTCACCAGCGCCGCAACAGAGGTCAGCACCAGGTATTCCGGGTGTTTGACCCAGGTCAGCGGGTAGTGGCCGAGCAACACATCGCGCACCGAACCGCCGCCCAGGGCTGTCACGCAAGCGATCAGCACCACGCCAAACCAGTCCATGCCACGCCGACCCGCGGACAGGGCGCCAGTCATGGCTTCGGCGGTGATGGCGACGAGGTAGAGCATCAGCAACATGATGGCGATCCTGACAGAGAGGCCGGCAGTCTAATCATTTGCCGAGGGCACCAAAAGGGGGCGCTTGGCGATAAACCGCGTCGCCTGTATCGCAGGCAAGCCAGCTCCCACACTTTGAATTTACGAATGCAGTCAAATGTGGGAGCTGGCTTGCCTGCGATAGCGCACTCACTGGCGCCGCAGAATCAAGCCTTGATGAAATGCTTGCGGTAATGCTGCAACTCGGCAATCGACTCGCGAATATCATCCAGCGCCAGGTGCGTGCTGCCTTTATGGAAGCTGTCTTTGACTTCCGGCGCCCAACGCGCAGCCAGTTCCTTCAAGGTCGACACGTCCAGGTTGCGGTAGTGGAAGTAACTTTCCAGCCCCTTCATGTGCGTATAAAGGAAGCGACGGTCCTGGCAAATGCTGTTGCCGCAGATCGGCGATTTGCCCTTGGGCACCCATTTTTCCAGGAAGGCGATGGTTTCGGCCTCGGCTTCGGCCATGCTGATGCGGCTGTCGCGCACGCGCTGGGTCAGCCCGGAGTTACCGTGGGTGCGGGTGTTCCACTCGTCCATGGTGGCGAGTACGGCGTCGCTGTGGTGGATGGCGATCACCGGGCCTTCGGCCAAGGTGTTGAGGTTGCTGTCGGTGACAATGGTCGCCATCTCGATGATGACGTCGGTGTCGGGGTTCAGACCGGTCATTTCCAGATCGATCCAAATCAGGTTCTGTGGGTTTTGCATGGCTTGATTCTCTTGGCACCTTGGCGTAGCCGGGCAGTTTAGCAGGCGGGGGCGTGCTAGACTCGCGACCGTTTTACCCAACTTTTGCATTATCGACACGGAACACCAATGGCCAAACGCCAGCTCAACCGTCGCCAAAACTGGCGCATCGAAAAGATTCAAGGTGAACGCGCCGCCCGCGCAGCCAAACGTGAATCCTCCGCCGTGGAAGCGCTCGAGGGCGGCGACCTGGGGCCCGAACAAACCGGCTTGGTGATCGCGCACTTTGGTGTGCAAGTCGAAGTCGAGGCGCTCGAAGGCGAACTCGCGGGCCAGGTGTTCCGTTGCCACTTGCGCGCCAACCTGCCCGCGCTGGTCACCGGCGACAAGGTGGTGTGGCGTGCCGGCAACCAGGGCATCGGCGTCATCGTCGCCCAGTTGCCGCGCAGTACCGAGCTGCGCCGCCCCGACAGCCGTGGGCAGCTCAAGCCGGTGGCGGCCAACGTCGACATGATCGTGATCGTGTTCGCGCCACTGCCCGAGCCCCATGCCAACCTGATCGACCGTTACCTGGTCGCGGCTGAGCATGCTGGCATCCGCCCGTTGCTGCTGCTGAACAAATTCGACCTGATCGACGAGCAGAACGCCCCGGCGCTCAACGCATTGCTGGCGGTCTACCGCACCCTGGGCTACCCGGTGCTGGAAGTGTCGGCTCACCACGGCAACGGCATGGAACAGCTGCAACAGCAGTTGGACGGGCGGATCAGCGTGTTCGTCGGCCAGTCTGGCGTGGGCAAGTCGTCGCTGGTCAACAGCCTGTTGCCGGAAGTCGAAACCCGCGTGGGCCCGCTGTCGGAGCTGTCCGGCCAGGGCACCCACACCACCACCACCGCACGGCTGTTCCACTTCCCGGGCGGCGGCGAGTTGATCGACTCGCCGGGTATCCGTGAATTTGGCTTGGGCCACGTCAGCCGTAGCGATGTGGAAGCCGGCTTTATTGAGTTCAACGACCTGATCGGCACCTGCCGCTTCCGCGACTGCAAACACGACCGCGAGCCGGGCTGTGCGCTGCTCAAGGCACTGGAAGATGGGCGCGTGCAGCAGCAGCGGATGAACAGCTATCGGTCGATTATTGCGAGCTTGCCCGAGAGCAGCTACTAAGCAGCCCCCACCTCTGTAGGAGCGAGCTTGCTCGCGAAGACCTCAAGCGCAACGCGGGCATCCTGGATACACGCGTTATCGTTGACGTTTTTCGCGAGCAAGCTCGCTCCTACAATGCAGCATCGGTATCGGTGGCCGTTACCGCAGGAATGGATATGTACATCGGCAAATCGCCATCGCAGGCAAGCCAGCTCCCACATTTGGATTGAGGGCGTCAGGTA
Source organism: Pseudomonas sp. NBRC 111138 (assembly GCF_001320835.1). NCBI lineage: Bacteria > Pseudomonadati > Pseudomonadota > Gammaproteobacteria > Pseudomonadales > Pseudomonadaceae > Pseudomonas > Pseudomonas sp. NBRC 111138. The sequence goes on from NZ_BCBO01000061.1 coordinate 37,962, forward strand.
GATAGGCGCCGGCTGTCAGGCCGTCACGGGAGCAAGCTCCCTCGCCACAGGCCCAGCGTCGCCCCAAAATTGTGTAGATATCTATGACAGCGCAGATACAACAAGGCCGCGATTATCGCGGCCTCGTTGTATCTGGAGCTTACGGCTTCGGCGCAGGCGTCGTAGGATCCTTGACGCCCCCATCATCAAACAGGTTCAGCTTCTGGCGCAGCTCATGGGCTGGCAGCGGTTCCTGCTCCGGCGGTAGCGCGTTGGGGTCGGCCGGCACTTCGCCTGGCGCACCGTCGCCCTGGGTCGGTGCCGGTGGCGGGGGTTGATCGCCTTCAATCGCACGCTGGGCTTTTTTGGTCAGCACCACGATGTCGATACGGCGGTTGACCGGGTTGAACGGGTCTTTGGGATCAAACAGTTGCGAGGAGGCAAAACCCACTACCCGCGCCACTTGCGGGTCCGGGTAGCTGCCGGCCACCAGCGCACGCCGGGCAGCATTGGCGCGGTTGGCCGAGAGTTCCCAGTTGCCGAAATCACCCTGGCCCGCGTAGGGCTTGGCGTCGGTATGCCCGCTGATGCTGATCTTGTTCGGCACCGCCTTGATGGTGTCAGCCATGGCCAGCAGGATGTCTTCAAAGTACGGCTTCAACCGCGCACTGCCAGAGTCGAACATCGGCCGGTTGGCCGCATCGGTAATCTGGATGCGCAGCCCCTCGGGGGTGATCTCGAAGGAAATCTGGTCCTTGAACTTCAGCAACTGTGGGTTTTCTTCAACCTTGTTCTGCAATTCCTGCAGCAACAGTTCCAGTCGCTCCTGTTCGACCTGCTCGGCCATGGATTCGACAGTGTCGCGCTCGATCGGGATTTTTTCCTGAGGCGATTCAGTTTGCACTTCCGGGTTGATGGTGCGCTCGGGCGCCAGTTCCGGCGAGCCGCCCAGGTCAATGACAAACGGCGTACCGCTTTCCGAAAAGCCAATCGGGTCCTTGAAGTAGCCGGCGATGGCGATTTTCTGTTCTGGCGTAGCGGTGGACATCAGCCACAACACCAGGAAGAACGCCATCATCGCCGTGGCAAAGTCGGCGAAGGCGATTTTCCAGGCACCGCCATGGTGCCCCGCAGCGAAGCGCTTGACGCGCTTGATGATGATCGGCTGGTTGTTTTCCATGGCTTAGCGACCGCGAACCGCTTGTTCCAGCTCGGAGAAACTTGGGCGGTGTTTCGGGTACAACACTTTGCGCCCGAACTCCACGGCCAACGACGGCGGCATGCCCGACGCCGATGCCACCAGGCACGCCTTGATCGCTTCGTAGAGGTTGATCTCTTCCTTGGCATCGTGGGCCAGGGAGGTGGCGAGCGGGCCGAAGAAACCATAGGCGGCGAGAATACCGAAGAAGGTGCCGACCAGCGCCGCACCTACGTGCATGCCGATGGCCGCCTGATCGCCCTCGCCCAGGGACGCCATGGTCACCACGATCCCCAGTACCGCCGCGACAATACCAAAACCGGGCATACCGTCGGCAATGCCGGTCACGGCGTGGGAAGGATGCTCCAGCTCTTCCTTGAGGCTGAACAACTCCATGTCGAACAGGCCTTCCAGCTCGTGAGGCGCCATGTTGCCGGAGGACATGATGCGCAGGTAATCACAGATATACGCGGTCATGCGCTCGTCTTTGAGCACGGCCGGGTACTTGGCAAAAATCGGGCTGGCCGCAGCGTCTTCGATATCGCCTTCGATCGCCATCATGCCTTCACGGCGGCTTTTGTTGAGGATCTCGTAGATCAGCCCCAGCACTTCAAGATAAAACGTGTGGGAGAAGCGCGAACTGAACATGCCCAGGGACTTCTTGACCACGTGCATGGTCATATAGCCTGGGTTGGCCTGCAAAAATGCGCCGAACGCGGCACCGCCGATAATCAGCACTTCGAAAGGCTGGATCAGTGCGGCGATTTTACCGTGGGAGAGGACGTACCCTCCGAGCACACTTGCGATGACGACAATGATGCCGATAATTTTAGCCATAGGAGAGGGGTACTTGCGCCGTCGGGTTCATGGACATATGGGGTGCAGCAGAAAACTCTTGTTCTACTTATCGGCAAAACTGCGCCAGACTATAGCCCGTTAAGGCGAAAAGCCAATTCGGCCCGTTCCGGGCGTGTTGAACGCAAGTGATGATCGCGCCCCAATCATGGCAATTGAAACGACAGTCCCAACAAACCGCCCCACTACCCTCGCCGCTTGGATCAAGTGCCTGGACGACGTGCTGCTGCCCGTGCCGCAGGCCAGCCATGAACGCGTGTGCAAAGCCATTCGCGATAGCCGCAGTTCATTGCGAGATATTGCTGAGTTGATGCAAAACAGTCCGGCCCTGGTGCTGAGTGTGATGCGCGAAGCCAACAGCCACGCCCACGGCAGCCTGACCGAACCTGCAGAAAACCTTGAAGTCGCACTTAACCGTCTTGGCCTCAAACGTGCCGAAGAGTTGTTGGCGCGCCTGCCTTCGGTACCCGCCCGGGAAATCCCCGTGGCCTTGCGTCAGCTGTTGCTGATCAGCCAGCACGCATCCCAGCAAGCCAACGGTTTGTTCGGCAGTCGCCTGGCGCGGCTGTGGCAGGACATCCACTGGGGCAGCCTGCTGTTTCTGTCGCCGCTGTGGCCGATGGCCGTCGCCTACCCCAAGCTCCTGGAGGAGTGGGAGTTGCGGGTGATCCATAAAGGCCAATCGGCGCGCCAGGTCGAGCAACAGCTGTTCGGCGTGCGTTTGCTTGACCTGTGCCTGGGCTTGACCGAAGCCTGGCACCTGCCGATCTGGGTTTCACAGGGCTACAAGTTGCTGTTGGCCGAGCAACGCCTGCTGGTCAAGGCGCTGCACATTGCCCGTCAAGACGATGCCCTGCGCCACCAGCAATTGCTCGATGCCGAGCCCAACCTGCGACGCTGGCTGAACCAGCCGGCCAACACCGTGTTGCTGGCCAACGGCCTGGCGATGTCGGCCCAGGAATCCTGGACCTGCCCGCACACTGAGCGCTGGCAATACCTGACGGCGCTGTACCTGCAAACGCCGTTGAGCGATGTGCAACAGCAAGCCCACCAACAAGCGGTGACCAGTGCTCGTACCACCTTGATGCCCGACCTCTGGCACCCGGCGCTGTCGCTGATCTGGCCGTGGCACGTACAGAAAGTCCATCGCGGCTTGCTGCCGGCACCACCGCCCACTGCCGAAGCCTTGGCCGTGTGGCGCACGCGTTGCACCGAGTTGCTGGTGGAGCCGAGCCGCTTTGCCAACGCCATGCACCTGACCACTTGCGCCAAGGAAGCCCTGGTCGCCAGTGGCATGCAGCGGGTACTGATATTCATGGCAGATCGCGCCTTGAGCACCTTGCGTGTACACCAGGCCGACGGCCTGCCCAAGGACGCGGCTCACCTGAGCCTGGATGTGGTCAATAGCACACTGCTGCAACGCCTGCTGGAAAAGTCCGCCCAGGTACGCCTGAACCCCGACAACCATGCGCAGTTTTCCGCATTGCTGCCACCAATCCTGCGTCGTCTATTTATTGGCGAGCACTTGCTGTTGCGCTCACTGAGCTGCAACGGTCGCGTGGTCATGCTGATCGTGGCGGACCAGGGCGGCGGGCCGTTCTCGGAAACCACCGTGCAGGCGTTCGGCAAAACCGCCCAATGCATCGAGAAAGCCCTGCACAGCTTTACCAACCGCAGCGCCTGATGCTTGCGCTACAATCACCGGCCTTTATCGCCAACATTTGTGCCCAGGAGACCTCACATGCCTGACTTCTCTGGCTTGCCGCTGGTGATCGAATCCGCCGACCTGTTGGGTCGCCTCGATTCTAAGCACTTGATACTGGTAGACCTCACCAGTGTCGCCCGCTACGCCGAAGGGCATATCCCCGGCGCGCACTTCGTTGACCCCAAGCGCACCCAACTGGGACAGCCACCGGCACCCGGCCTGCTACCAAGCAAGGCCGACCTGGAAAAACTGTTCGGCGAACTGGGCCACACCCCGGACGCCACCTATGTGGTCTATGACGACGAAGGCGGCGGTTGGGCCGGGCGTTTTATCTGGATGCTCGACGTGATCGGCCACCAGAAATATCACTACCTCGACGGTGGCCTGCTGGCTTGGCTGGAGGAAGGGCACCCGCTTTCCACCGATGCGCCCCCAGCAGCCGGCGGCCCGGTCAGCCTTACGCTGCACGACGGCCCCACAGCCACCCGCGAATACCTGCAAAGCCGCCTCGGCGCGGCCGACCTGGGGATCTGGGACGCTCGTGGCCCGCTGGAGTATTCCGGCGAGAAAGTGCTCGCAGCCAAGGGCGGCCACATTCCCGGCGCGGTGAACTTCGAATGGACCGCCGGCATGGACAAGGCGCGCAGCCTGCGTATCCGCCGTGACATGCCGCAAATCCTCGAAGACCTCGGGCTGACCAAAGACAAAGAAATCATCACCCACTGCCAGACTCACCACCGCTCTGGCTTCACCTACCTGGTGGCCAAGGCGCTCGGTTATCCGCGAGTCAAAGGTTATGCCGGTTCCTGGGGCGAATGGGGCAACCACCCCGACACCCCCGTTGAGATTTAAGGTTTAAGGACAGTTATGAAAAAGCAGTTGTTTATCCTCAGCCAGTACTTGCTGCCGCATCACTTGCTGTCGCGCCTGGCCGGCTGTATCGCCGAGTGCCGCGTGCGCTGGTTCAAGAACGCCTTCACTGCCTGGTTCGCCAAGCGCTACCAGGTGGACATGTCCCAGGCCCTGGTGGAAGACCTGACCGCCTACGAGCACTTCAACGCCTTCTTCACCCGCGCGCTGAAAGACGGCGCCCGTCCGTTAGATCCAACCCCAGGCGCAGTGCTGAGCCCTGCCGATGGCGCGGTCAGCCAGCTAGGCCCGATCGAACATGGTCGTATCTTCCAGGCCAAGGGCCACAGCTTCAGCGTGCTGGAACTGCTCGGTGGCGATGCGGCAATGGCTGCGCCGTTCATGGGCGGGGACTTCGCGACTATTTACCTGTCGCCCAAGGACTACCACCGGGTGCACATGCCACTGGCCGGTACCCTGCGCGAGATGGTGTATGTGCCAGGGCGGATTTTCTCGGTCAACCAGACCACCGCCGAAAACGTGCCGGAACTGTTCGCCCGTAACGAACGCGTTGTTTGCTTGTTCGACACCGAACGCGGCCCGATGGCCGTGGTGTTGGTAGGTGCGATGATCGTTGCGTCGATTGAAACCGTGTGGGCCGGTTTGGTGACGCCGCCGAAACGCGAGCTGAAAACCTTCCGCTACGACGAAGCGGCCCGCGCGCCGATTCATCTGGAGAAAGGTGCGGAGCTGGGTCGCTTCAAACTGGGATCGACCGCCATCGTGTTGTTCGGGCCGGACCAGGTGAAGTGGGCTGAAGAACTGGCAGCGGGTACGCCGGTGCAGATGGGCCAGGGTATCGCCGCAGCTAAAGCCTGATATTGCAGTTGATCGTTCCCACGCTCCGCGTGGGAATGCAGCCCGAGGCGCTCTGCGCCCAAAGCGTGACGCAGAGCGTCACTGGAGGCGCTCCCACGCGGAGCGTGGGAACGATCAGTGACAGTGAGATCGGCTTATAGCTGACCGTCTCGGTCACGCAGGCCCAGCAGATACAACACGCCATCCAACCCCAAGGTCGAAATCGCCTGCTTGGCTGACTGCTTGACCAACGGTTTGGCGCGAAAGGCCACCCCCAACCCGGCAATCGCCAGCATCGGCAAGTCATTGGCGCCGTCGCCGACCGCAATGGTCTGCTCCAGGCGCAAGCCTTCCTTATGGGCCAATTCCTTGAGCAGGTCGGCCTTGCGCTGGGCGTCGACAATCGGCTCCACCGCGACGCCAGTCACTTTGCCATCCACCACTTCCAGCTCGTTGGCGAATACATAGTCAATGCCCAGCTTGGCTTGCAACTGCTTGGCGAAGTAAGTGAAACCGCCGGACAGGATGGCGGTCTTGTAGCCCAGGCGCTTGAGTTCGGCGAACAGGGTTTCGGCGCCTTCAGTCAGGCGCAGCGACGCGCCGATCGAATCCAGCACGCCAACGTCCAAGCCTTTGAGCAGCGCCAGACGCTCCTTGAAGCTGGCACGAAAATCCAGCTCGCCGGCCATCGCGCGCTCGGTAATCTCCGAGACTTGCTCGCCCACACCGGCCGCCTTGGCCAGCTCGTCGATGACTTCGGCTTCGATCAAGGTGGAGTCCATGTCGAACACCGCCAAGCGGCGATTGCGACGGAACAGGGAGTCTTCCTGGAAGGCGATATCGACATTCAGTTCCTGGGCCACGCTCAGGAAATCGGCGCGTAGCGCTTGCGCGTCAGCCGGTTCACCGCGCACAGAGAACTCGATGCAGCCCTTGCCTTTGTCAGCCGGAGTGTCCAAGGGCATGCGACCCGACAGACGGTCGATATGGTCGATATTCAATCCGTATTGCGCAGTGATTGAACTAACGCGCTGCAACTGCTCAGCCGTTACCTTGCGGGTCAACAGGGTGACGATATGGCGCTTTTTACCCTGGCCTTCGACCCAGTGCTGGTAGTCAGCTTCGGACACCGGGGTGAAACGTACCTGTTGATCGAGCTTATACGCCGTAAACAGGATGTCCTTGAGTACCGAGGAGGCCTGTTCGGTGCTGGGGATCTCCACCAAGATGCCGAACGACAAGGTGTCGTGGATCACCGCCTGGCCGATGTCGAGAATGTTCACACCACCCTGGGCCAGGACGCCGGTAATGGCTGCGGTGAGACCCGGCCGGTCTTCACCCGTGATGTTGATCAGGACAATTTCGCGCAAAGCGCACCCCCAGGCTGGAAAAAAACCGCATTCTACCCACTTTCAGTGACCATCGGGCACAGCCAGCGCTTTGCCGGCCATGGGCCTGTCGCTATACTGCGCGTCAACTTCACGGACCAAGAGCCGAGCGCAAGTGAACCGGCCCACGCCAGTAAAAACCGATAACTTCTTCCTGCTGATCTTCCGGGCACTGCGCCATCGCCGTGTACCGATTGCATTGCGCATCGCCAGCCATAACGTGATCCTGGTCGCTCTGGCCCTGGTGATCTACGCCTGCGTGATGGGTTTGCAGTTCAAGCAGGCCATGCACGAGCAAGCTGACGCCCTGGGCGCGAGCCTGACAACCCAGACTGCCACTTCGGCGACTGAGTTGTTGGTGTCCAACGACATCCTCAGCCTCAACGTGTTGCTCAACAACCTGACCAAGAACCCGCTCGTGGCCCACGCCGCTATCTATAGCGTGGACAACCGGATCATGGCCGAGGCCGGGCAACGCCCGAAAAACGGTCTGCTCGGTGAGGCCGAAGGCCTGTATCAGAGTAATATTACGTTCCAGGACGTGAAGGCCGGCCAACTGCGTATCAGCCTTGATATGCAACAGTTCCAGCAGCCGATGACCATCAGCCTGCAAAGCATGGGCATTCTGAGCGCGATCCTACTGGCCTTGGCCCTGGCCTTGAGCCTGCGCCTGGGCCGGCATATCTCCACGCCGTTGATGCAACTGCGCATCTGGCTGCGGGATATCGACGAACACACCCCGGCCACCGATCGCCAGGACGAAATCGGCGACCTCGCGCGTCAGCTCCACGCCAGCTTTGCCCCGGAGCCAAAAGCGCCTGAAGTCGAGCCCGAGCCTGAGTACGACGACACCGAGGACTACAATGACGAGCCTGAGTTTGAAGTGCGCGACCTGCGCGACCCAGGCTTCGACGAAAGCGCCCCGGTGGCCGGCCTCAAGCCTGCGCCGCGCCATGTGATCAAGGCCGAGGAAGACGAGCTGGACGACGAAGACCCGTTCGCCGACCTGCGCGACACCTCGGCAGCCGCCCCAGTCGCTGCGCCCAAACCCGTTGCGGTCAAGAACGCCGAGCCACAGCACAGTGCCGTACTCGCCGTGCAACTGGGCGCCCAGGAGCAACTGCGCCGCCTGCCCCGTGCCCGCCTGACCGAACTGCTCGAACGCTACCGCGACTGCCTCGACCAGGCCGCTTCGCTCTACCAGAGCGAACTGCACACCCTGAACGATGGCAGCACGCTGATGCTGTTCCACAGCGAAGACAGCGGCGAGGACTACCTGACCAATGCCATCTGCTGCGGCGAGCTGTTGCGCGCCCTTGGCCATGCCCTGCAGATCGAAGTGGCCGACAGCGGCATTACCCTGCAACTGCAGCTGGGTCTAACCGTGGGTGACGACCTGTTTGGCATTAGCCAGATCGACCTGCTTCTGACCGAAATCGCCCAGGATGCCCTGGCCTTGTCCCAGCACAGCCGTAACCTGCTGTTGGTGGAGCGCAAGATCAGTGAAGACACGTTGATCCGCCAACGCGCACGTATCCGCCCGATTGCCAGCCCTGAAGGGGCCAGTTGTGTGGAGCGGTTGATGGAACCGTATCCGTCGATGCTGGAGCGGCAATTGGCGCGGATGCATGAGACCCGCAACAAGGGTCGACTCCAAGACTAATGCATTGATGATCACAAGCCCGCAGAGAACGAACACCTGCGGGCTTTCTAGTACTATTTGATTTTCTTGCTATCCGCGACATTAATGGTTCGGCGTGGAATCCAGCCTGACCTGACCTGGTCCAAAAGCTGATACCCACTCATTTTAAAGTTGGACCCGACGGGTAGCGGCCTTTCTATCTGGACAGACCATTGTCCAAAACCATCGACAACCGCGTACCCAAGTGGAATTCCGGGCCTGTTCTCCTGATTCAACTCAACCACGGCCCCCACAACGCCAGTGCCTTTTACAAGAGGCTGGCGGCCAACGGTCTGGTTTTCGGCAGGGGTTTCGATAACCGGAGCATCGGGAACCTGCACTACCTGGAAGGTCCTATTCGCCAACCAGCGGGCGATTTTACCGTCAAGCTGCTGATAGCCCGTCATGACAAAGGAGTTTGTGACCGGCAGAGGCTGATCAACCTGCACCGACCAGCGTCCATAGCCATCGACAGTGGTGGTCGCCAAGGCGTTATACGGGTCACCCGATTTGAGCAACACGACGGTCGCGCCCGCAATACCACTACCTGACACAACTGGCCGACGTCCTGTTTTCACACCTTGTGCAGGGGTTTCGATAATCGCCAGATCGGGAGCATCGACAACCTGGATAGTTCTATTGGCCAACCAACCGGATCTTTTCCCCTCAATCGACTGATATCCAGTCATGGTAAAGGCTGGTGGGCTTATCGGCAGCGGATTATCAACCTGCGTGGCCCATCGCCCATAACCATCGACGGTAGTAGTGGCTAAAATATTTTCAGGTTTGTACGACTGCATCAACACAACAGTAGCACCTGCTACACCCGTACCTGTCACAAAAGGCCGGCGGCCCGTTCTGACGCTTTGGGCCGGCGTTTGGATAATCGCCGGGTCAGGTACATCAACAACCTTGAGTGTCCTGTTCGCCAGCCAACCCGAACGTTTTCCATCAAGGGTTTGATAGCCGGTCATGGTAAAGGCGGGTGGACTTATCGGTAGAGGGCGCTCTATGCGCACTGACCAGCGGCCATATCCATCGACCCTAGTAGTGGCCAGCGGATTGTAAGGATCGTTGGATTTAAGCAACACCACAGTAGCACCAGGAACACCGGTACCTGACACTTGCGGCAGGCGGCCAACTTCGATATTTTGGGCGGGGGTCTCGATTATTGCCGCAGGCACGCTCAGTTCAGCCACCTTGAAGCTGCGATTGCCAGATAACACCGAGGTTCTTCCCCCAAAAGTTTGTCGGGCAGTATAAGAATAACTGCCAACATCATGCACTGACAGCGAGTACACCGACCAGTTGCCGTTGCCATCAGCAATGGCTGTGCCCACGACTTCCTCGGGCTTGGAAGCATTTACTATTTCAATACGTGCGCCAGGCCAGGCAGTGCCGGCAAATACTGGCTGTTTACCGGTGCTGGCCCCCTCGAGAGGGACCGCAATGACGGGAGCGGGGACCGTGGTTGTACAGTAAGGAAAACCCGCCCCATCAAGCGCGACCGCGACTATCGCCTCGTCCGGCCCGGCGCTGCACACAAGCACTTTAACCTTGCCGGAAGAGTCCTCAAATGTCTGCCCCGTAAGTAAGGTAGGATCGTTGGTTCTTGGCGTCTCTGGCGTGGCATCAATCTGCACATTCTGCACGCCTTGCTCCCTCGCATAACGCATCCACACGCCATTGACCCGGTTGTCATTCTCCGGAAAGTTATCAAAGACCGTAGGTTTCCTGTATTCGAGCGACAACAACGGGTAGTAGGCCCCACCGGGCGAATGGGTTTCAGGGATCTTGATCAGGTACAGCTGCGGGCCTTCGCGTCCCAACACCTTCAAACTGTAAAGGCCGGTGCGCGTGATAGTCGTCGCCTGGCCATCATCCAGCCAGCCGGCATAGCGGCGGCTGACCGCAGGATAAAGCGTGCCACCACCTGACACTGAGTCACCAGTGTCTCCATACTCAACGTAAGTGCAATCAACAGGCGCACTCACAGACGCGCCATTGCGGGGGCAGCCTATGAGGCTTCCCCCATGACGAAAGCCTAAATTATGACCAAGCTCGTGCTTGTAAACATGCGGTGAGCCTGCCTTGCCAAACACTCCAACATGCCTACCGGGGGTAAAGGCCAAGGCGCCACCGCCACAATTAACGATGTTAATTTCATAGTCGAAATCATCGGGATTAAGGCCATTCTTTTCGGCAGTCTTGCGACCCTCCGCGATAGACGTGGACATAGAGCATCCCTCAGGCTTCGGTCCAGACGTCGCCTCCACTACCCGCCCCTCCAACTTCAGCTTTCCACCGGACGCAGCCAGAATATAAGAGCGTAATGAATTAGGATCAGTAGACAGCGTATGCAACTCCACCTGATCCCTGTCCAACACTCGCTCTCCCTGCCAATGGGTTACCGTGACCAGCATCCTCTTGGTGCCCGTCACAGGGCGGATTATCTGACTCAAGCTTGACAGTTCACCTTCGGCGGGCGGAAGTTCATCATTTTCAAGGCCGCCAAATTCACGATTAACTTCATGGCTACAGCCCATGAGAGCAACACTTAATGCACTACAAAAAAACCAAGCGAGGAAGATCGATATTTTTTTCATGAGTTCAGTACCTTAAGAGATAGGACTGAAATCACACTAGAGACCTTATGCGCAGCTGGATACTGTCAGAATTAACAGGTACGCAGAATTAGGCGCTGGCGTTTTACAGCAGGCATGAAAAAGCCCGCGGGCTTGGCGGGCTTTTTCAAAAATAAATTTCAGATCAGAACCTGAACACTTCCAGATCCGTACGAATCGGCGTGGCCATCGGCATCTTCGGCTTTTCCGGGGCCGCAGGCTTGGCCTGGGCAGGGGCCTGTTTACGCGGCTGCGCTTCGGCAATCGGCGGCTGGTTGGCCAGTGGTTTGAGCGCCACCGACAACTGCTGTGCCAAGTGCTGCAACAGCACACCCTGAGCCTGGACCTGGGACGCAGTGGTGCCGGCGTGTTCTTCCTGCAGGTGCACAATGCGGTTGTCCCGCACCTGCCCGCGACGGTCGATCAGGCGCCACTGTGCATCCAGGATCGCCGGTTGCGACTTCCCGGAATCCAGCCGCGTAATGGTCAGCAACACCTGTACATCCGGGGTGAACCCGGAGGGTCCCGGCGCCAGGACTACTCGCTGGCTGTCTAACTGGCCGGCGACCTGACGCAACATCAACTGGTTGATATCCGACGACAGGCTACCGGCCCAACGACCATCTGTGGAACCTTGCAGGCTGCCGTCGTTCTGACGTTGAAGCAGGGTTTCGCGTTGCAGGTAATCGGCAACGACTACCGGCCCCAGCAATACTGCCATGCCAGCGGTTTGGGCTGGCTGAGCCGGACTTCCGCTGTCCAGCTGGTACAGCGACACCGGTTGATGTGTGCTGCAACCCGCCAACCCCAAAAGGCCAGCGAGCATCAAAAATAGAGGAAGGCGTGGAGCAGTCATCATCCCATCCAAGTGGCTGCCACAAGGCGAACCACAATGTAATACTAAAAATAACCTGAACACGCTCGGCCACGCCGGCGCTGGAAAGGCCATATCATCCGTGAATATGCGCCATGACTCCAGCGCGAAAGCATCGATCTACGCGTTAAATCGTAGATCGAGGCCTCTAGTACCGCTTAAACCGGCGTTTCGACCAGCAAGGCATCCACTCGCTGGAAGCCTCGTGGCAGTTTGTTACCTCGCCGGCCACGCTCACCCTTGTAGTGTTCAAGGTCGTCAGGGCGCAATGACAACGTGCGCTTGCCGGCCTGGAGCACCAGGGTAGAGCCTTCCGGGACCACGGCGATGTCAGTCACATACTCCTCGCGACTGGCCACCCGGTCACCGGGAATCCCGATGATCTTGTTGCCTTTACCCTTGCCCAACTGCGGCAAGTCGCTGATCTTGAACACCAGCAAGCGCCCTTCGGTGGTCACCGACGCCAGCCAGTTGCTTTCACGATCCTCCACCGGCCTCGGCAGAATCACCTTGGCGTTGTTCGGTAGGCTCAACAGCGCCTTGCCCGCCTTGTTCTTGGCCTGCAGGTCTTCACCCTTGACCACGAAACCGTAACCGGCGTCGGAGGCGATGACATACAGCGAATCATCGTCCGGCAACAGCACGCACTCGAAATTCGCCCCCGGCGGCGGCGTGAGGCGCCCGGTCAACGGCTCGCCCTGCCCCCGTGCAGACGGCAGGGTGTGGGCCGGCACCGAATAACTGCGCCCGGTCGAGTCGATAAACACCGCGAACTGATTGGAACGCCCGGCGGCAGCGGTCTTGAAGCCATCACCGGCTTTGTACGAAAGGCCGGTTGCGTCAATATCATGCCCTTTGGCGGAGCGAACCCAACCCTTTTCCGACAGAACGACGGTAATTTTCTCGTTGGGCAACAGCTCGGTTTCGGTCAGGGCCTTGGCTTCAGCGCGCTCGACGATAGGCGAGCGACGGTCATCGCCATAGGTTTCCGCATCTTTGAGCAGCTCACTGCGCACCAGCTTCTTGAGCTTGGCTTCGCTGCCCAGCAGGGCTTGCAGCTTGGCTTGTTCCTTGAGCAGGGCATCCTGCTCATCGCGCAGTTTCATTTCTTCCAGGCGTGCCAACTGGCGCAAGCGGGTGTCGAGGATGTAGTCCGCCTGGATTTCGCTCAGCTCGAAACGCGCGATCAGCTCGGCCTTCGGATGCTCGGCGGTACGGATGATATGGATCACTTCATCCAGGTTGAGGTAGGCGATCAGCAAACCGTCCAACAGATGCAAGCGGCGCTCGACCTTGTCGAGGCGGAATTGCAGGCGGCGGCGCACGGTTTGTACGCGGAACTCCAGCCATTCCACCAGCAGATTGCGCAGGTTCTTCAACTGCGGCTTGCCGTCCAGGCCGATGATATTGACGTTGACCCGATAGCTGGACTCCAGGTCGGTGCTGGCAAACAAATGCTGCATCAACACTTCATGATCCACCCGGCTGTTGGTCGGGATGATCACGATACGGCACGGGTTCTCATGGTCGGACTCGTCACGCAGGTCGGCCACTTGCGGCAATTTCGACGGCTTGGCCTGCATCAACGCGGCGATCTGCTCCAGCACCTTGGCACCCGATACCTGGTGCGGAAGCGCGGTCACAATAATGTCGCCGTCCTCAATGTGGTACACGGCACGCATACGCACCGAGCCCTTGCCCGTTTCGTACATCTTCAGCAGGTCGGCGCGCGGCGTGATGATCTCTGCTTCGGTCGGGTAATCCGGGCCCTGGATATGCTCGCAGAGCTGCTCGACCGTAGCCTTGGGCTCATCGAGCAAGCGCACGCAGGCGGTGGCGACTTCGCGCAGGTTGTGCGGCGGCACGTCGGTGGCCATGCCGACCGCGATACCGGTGGTGCCATTGAGCAGGATATTCGGCAAACGCGCCGGCAACACCAGGGGTTCGTCAAGGGTGCCGTCAAAGTTCGGCCCCCAGTCGGCAGTGCCCTGGCCCAGCTCGCTGAGCAGCACTTCGGAATAACGCGACAACCGCGCCTCGGTGTAACGCATGGCGGCGAAGGATTTGGGGTCATCCGGTGCCCCCCAGTTACCCTGGCCGTCCACCAGGGTATAGCGGTAGCTGAACGGCTGGGCCATCAGCACCATCGCTTCATAGCACGCCGAATCGCCGTGGGGGTGGAACTTACCGAGCACGTCACCGACGGTACGCGCCGACTTCTTGTGCTTGGAATCGGCGTCCAGGCCCAACTCACTCATGGCGTAGATGATGCGCCGTTGCACGGGCTTCAGGCCGTCGCCGATATGCGGCAAGGCACGGTCCATGATCACGTACATGGAGTAGTTGAGGTAGGCATTTTCGGTGAATTCAGCCAGCGACCGGCGTTCTACGCCATCTAAGCTGTCTGCGAGGATGTCACTCATGCGGGCCTCATCATGGGGTAAGGCGCAGCGGAACTGCCGCTGCGCTGATTCAATTCAAAAAAATCTCGACTCATGGCTGGGCACTCCAGCCGCCATCCGGAGCGGCAAAACGATAGACCATCGGACGTTTTTCACCATCGGCACGCGGGCCGAAATTGTTGTCGATCCCAACCCAGGCACCGTCAGCATCCACCAACAGGGCCTCAGCCAGGCCATACGACTGTGGGTAACGTCGCTGTGGCGTCAGGGTGTCGTCGGCAAACGACCAGCACAGCTCAACCTTGGCCGTGAGCGGGTCGCGCCGGCAGATCTGGAACGCATTGCGCTCCAGGGTAAACAGCTTGCCGTTGAACAGCGACAAGTCGGCAAAGTCCTTGGACACGGCCTTGGCGTTGGGGAACTGCGCCGGTTGCACTTCCTGGCCGGCCTCGCTCAACAATACACAACGGCCATCACAATCCCATACGCTCTGCCCACGCTTGATCGAGACCAGGCCACGGCGTTCACGCTCGGCAGCCAGCCAGATCTGATTGCCTTCAGGGTTTACCGCCAAGCCTTCGAACAAGGCATTAAAGTGCAGCAACATGCCACTGGCCCTGGCTTCACGCACCATGCCCGGCGCGATTTTCAACCACTCCGGCGCGCCCGTGGCGGGCACCTGCAACACCGCGGCATGGGCTTCGCTGACAATGTAACGGTTGCCTGCGGCATCACAGCTGATGCCTTCAAAGTCCAGGTCACCACCACGTATGAACGAAGCGGCCTTGGTGCGCGAACGCAAGCCCCAAGGCAGGCCGGACTCGGGCACGGGCGGCACGTCGATCTTCAGCGCTTGCGCGCTCCACGTCGGCGCACGGGTATCCAGGCGGTAAATCTGGTCGTCATCGCGGTCCGAAACCGTCCACAGCTCGTTGCCACACAACGCCAGGCCCGACAGGTTCCCACCGCGCATGCCGTCAACCGGGTGTTCCGAGACCAGCTTGAGCTCTGCCACGCTGGCTGCGGCCAACTGGGTGACCGCCAGCCCGCTCAACATCAGGATCGCCAGGGCGAAGCCTGTGCGCATCAGCCCAGAACCTCGGCCAGGTTGCCTTTGGATTCAAGCCAGGTCTTGCGGTCGCCAGCGCGTTTCTTAGCCAGCAGCATGTCCATCATTTCCGAGGTAGCGGCGAAGTCTTCCAGGGTCAACTGCACCAGGCGCCGGGTGTTCGGGTCCATGGTGGTTTCGCGCAGTTGCGGCGGGTTCATCTCACCCAGGCCCTTGAATCGCGTGACCTGTGGCTTGCCGCGTTTCTTCTCGGCCACCAGGCGGTCGAGGATGCCATCGCGCTCGGCTTCGTCCAGGGCGTAGAAAATTTCCTTGCCCAGGTCGATGCGGTACAGCGGCGGCATGGCGACGTAGACGTGACCGGCATCCACCAATGGGCGGAAGTGCTGCACAAACAACGCGCACAGCAAGGTAGCGATGTGCAGGCCGTCGGAGTCGGCGTCGGCGAGGATACAGATCTTGCCATAGCGCAGCTGGCTCATGTCCGCTGCACCCGGGTCGACCCCGATGGCCACGGCGATGTTGTGTACTTCCTGGCTGGCCAGCACTTCGCTGCCGTCGACTTCCCAGGTGTTGAGGATCTTGCCGCGCAGTGGCAGGATCGCCTGGAACTCCTTGTCCCGCGCTTGCTTGGCGGAACCGCCGGCGGAGTCACCTTCGACCAGGAACAGCTCGGAACGCATCGGGTCTTGCCCGGCGCAATCGGCCAGTTTGCCCGGCAGTGCCGGGCCCTGGGTGATGCGCTTGCGCTCGACCTTTTTGCTGGCCTTCAAGCGCCGGCCGGCGTTGTTGATCGCCAGCTCCGCCAGGGCCAGGCCCAGCTCGGGATGCTCGTTGAGCCACAGGCTGAAGGCGTCCTTGACCACGCCAGAGACAAACGCCGCTGCCTCGCGGGACGACAGGCGCTCCTTGGTCTGCCCGGAGAATTGCGGTTCCTGCATCTTCATCGACAGCACGAACGCGATGCGCTCCCACACGTCTTCCGGCGCCAGTTTGACGCCGCGCGGCAACAGGCTGCGGTATTCGCAGAACTCACGCATGGCATCCAGCAAGCCTTGGCGCAAACCGTTGACGTGGGTGCCGCCCTGGGCCGTGGGGATCAGGTTGACGTAGCTTTCCTGCACGCTGTCGCCACCTTCGGGCAACCACAGCAGCGCCCAGTCCACCGCTTCTTTATTACCCGACAGGCTGCCGCAGAACGGCTCGTTGGGCAGGCGTTCGAAGTCGCTGACCGAGTCTTCCAGGTAGGAACGCAGGCCGTCTTCGTAGTGCCACTCGACCTTCTCGCCGGTGCCTTTGTCTTCAAAGCTGACCAGCAGGCCCGGGCACAACACAGCCTTGGCCTTGAGCACGTGCTTGAGGCGGCTGATGGAGAATTTGGGCGAATCGAAATACTTGGGGTCCGGCGCAAAGTACACGCTGGTGCCGGTGTTGCGCTTGCCAACGGTACCGATCACTTCCAGGTCGGTGGCTTTGTAGCCATCGGCGAAGGTCATCTGGTACTCGTTGCCGTCGCGCTTGACCTTGACCCGCACCAGGGTCGACAGCGCGTTGACCACGGAAATACCCACACCGTGCAAACCGCCGGAGAACTGGTAGTTCTTGTTGGAGAACTTGCCGCCGGCATGGAGCTTGGTAAGGATCAGCTCGACGCCCGGCACACCCTCTTCGGGGTGAATGTCCACCGGCATGCCACGACCATCGTCGGACACTTCCAGGGAATGGTCGGCGTGAAGGATGACTTGCACCGACTTGGCGTGCCCGGCCAAGGCTTCGTCGACGCTGTTGTCGATGACTTCCTGGGCAAGGTGGTTCGGCCGACTGGTGTCGGTATACATGCCGGGGCGTTTGCGCACCGGGTCGAGGCCCGAGAGGACTTCGATGGCGTCGGCGTTATAAGAGCTAGCGCTGGGAGTGGCCATGGGGTCTCGTCGTGAGTCGTTCGATTAAAAAGTGACCTGCGATTTTTTACAGTGACGAAAAATCGAAGGATTGAAACTGATCTGCGCCAATGCCGGCAAAACACAACAGTGCCGGCAATTGCTGGGCGAACCCCTGGTAGCCATGGTCGCCACCGGCCTGGATGCGCAAGGCGCAGGCCCGGTAATACTGTTGGGCCAGGCGATAATCCAGGGTTTCGTCCCCGGTCTGCAACCACACCTGATAACGCGCCGCATCCTGGGGCGCCGGTACTTCCAGCTCGGCCAGGGCCGTGACGTGGTCCTGTGTCAATTCCCAGGTCTCATCGGTGTAGAGGTTCTTCTGGGTGCCCAGGTAACCGTCGAACATCCGATGGGGACTGACCGCCGGGTTGACCAGCAACGCCTTGAGACCATGGCGTTCTGCAAGATGGGTTGCATAGTAGCCGCCGAGTGAGCTGCCGACCAGCAGTGGCCGGCCCAGTTGCGCAATCGCTTGCTCCAATTGAAGAATCGCCTGACGAGGGTGGTGATGCAACGCCGGTACACGTAGCTGGTCGGACAGGCCGAGGGTGCCCATCACAGTGGTCAACTGGCTGGCCTTGTTGGAAGCCGGCGCACTGTTGAAACCGTGGATATACAGGATCGAAGCGGACATGCCGGGCTCTCCGTGCTGGGGCCAAAGAGGCGCAGTTTACAGGGAATGCAGGCAGAAGCGGACCCAATGTGGGAGCTGGCTTGCCTGCGATGGCGGCGATTCAGTCAACGAGTCAGCGCCAGGTACACCGCCATCGCAGGCAAGCCAGCTCCCACCCTTTGATCAGTGTTTGCAGGTCTTAATAGCCGGTGCTGCCGTAATCGACGGTGAATGCGAAGCCGACCAAACGCTCCACCCCCGTCTCCAACCGTCCGTCGCCATGCAAACGCAACCAGCGATAACCCGGCGCCTGCTCGCTGACCTGGAAATCCTCACTTCCCGGCGCGAACTGGATACAGGTGGACGGCGAAGCCAGCAGTCGCACCCCGTTGCGCTCGCCGTCGATTTCCTGATGTACATGGCCCCAAAGCAATGCCTTGGTCTGCGGGAAGCGCTCAAGCACGGCAAACAGCGCCTCGGGGTTGCGCAGGCCGATAGGCTCCATCCACGCACAACCGATGGGCACCGGATGATGGTGGAAACACACCAGGTGATGGCGGTCCGGCGCTTCGCTCAAGGCCTGCGCCAGCCGTTGCAGTTGCTCGTCTTGCAAGTAGCCCGGCACCGAACCGGGTACCGCCGAATCCAGCAGGGTGATACGCCAGTTGCCGATATCCACCACCGGTTCGAGCAAATCACTGTGCATGGCGGCCTGGGCCATGACCTGCGGTTCGTCGTGGTTGCCGGGAATCCAGCGCGCCGGGGCGCCAAGGGGAGCGGTCAAATCGCGAAACTGCTGATAGGACGCCAGCGTGCCGTCCTGAGACAAGTCGCCGGTCGCCAGTATCAGGTCGATGGCCGGCTGTTGCGCACGCACCAGCTCGACCACCCGCTGCAGGCTTTCACGGGTATTCATGCCCAGCAACGTGGCGTCAGCGTCGGCGAACAGGTGGCTGTCGGACAACTGCACCAGCAACACGGCATCAGGATTCACGGCGGATACGCTCGGCAAGGCGCTCTCCCTGGCAACTACAGGAATGGACATTTGGCGCGATTATGCTGGGGCAGGACACAAAGAGGAAACCCAAGGAAGCAGGCACAGTTCACATCTACCGCACCACTTCAAACTCATGGCCCAAGGCCAGGCAGTGGCTGAGCCATTCGCCGAGGAACACATTGAGCTGTGCTTTCTCATCGGGCTGGTGCATGAACACATTCGGGTAAGGATAGATGCTGCGAAAGCGTCGTGCGTGCTCGGCACTGATCACTTCGGCCATACGCGCGTCGTGGTACACCTGTACTTCCAGTTGCGGCACCGGCAACCACGGCAGGCTGTGTTCCTGGCGCACCCGCAGGGTGGTGGTGTACGGGCAGGTGAGAATGACTTCCAGGGTCAGCACACCGAGCATCTGGTCGCCATGGGTGACAGCAATGCGCCGCGCCTGGGGGGCGTGGCGCATGTCGGGGAGCAGGCGCATCAGCCGCGCATAGTTGGCCTCGCAGGCCGCTTGCAGCCCGATCAGGTCAACTCGATAACGTTCCCGTGCCTTTACTGCCATAACCCCCTCACTTCCGCGCGATTAAGCGCAAGCCATTGCAGGGCGATAATGCTGGCTGCGTTGGAAATCTTGCCATCGCGCACCGCCTGCAAGGCATCTTCGAATGCCCAGACGGTGACGCGGATGTCTTCTGCTTCTTCTTCCAATCCATGGACACCACCCGCGCCCGAGCTGTCGCATCGGCCCAGGTACAGGTGGACAAATTCAGTACTGCCGCCCGGCGACGGGAAATACTTGGTGATCGGCCACAGCACGGAGAATGTCAGCCCAGCTTCCTCCTCGGCCTCGCGGTGTGCAACCTCCTCGGGTTGCTCATCCTTGTCAATCAGGCCGGCGACCATCTCCACCAGCCAGGGGTTGTCGGCGCGGCCCATGGCGCCGACGCGGAACTGTTCGATCAACACCACCTCATCGCGCAGCGGGTCGTAGGGCAGCACGCACACGGCGTCGTGACGCACGAACACCTCGCGGTTGATCACCCGGCTCATGCCGCCGTCAAATTTTTCGTGGCGCAGTTGCACGCGATCGAGCTTGTAAAAGCCTTTATAGGCATTGTCACGCTGAACAATCTCGATTTTGTTCGGCGTCGACTTCGCGATGTCCGTCATGGTGTCCCTCGTTAAGCTCGTGCAATGGGCGCCATCCTAACGCGCCGAGGCCCGTTGATGCAGCCCCTTTGCGGTTGCCGGGAGAGGCGGCGAGCGTCAAACTCACTGCAATCAGTTTAGTGGCGAACTGGCGGCCACGTTGGCAGTCCAAGCGCTACTCTTTTCGCTTTCCATCGATTTACGAAGGACACACATGTCGCTTTTAAAAATCGCCTCCGTGGCCTGTATTGCCTTGACCCTGGGTGCTTGCCAGAGCCTGTTCCAACCGGCCTATCTCAAGCCGCTGGACGTTACCACCGACAAATCCGAGCAGATCAAGCCCGGCTGTGACAGCCCGGCCTGCCCGCTGGTGAACATCGACACCGTGCATTTCCCCACCGAGCCACAACTCGACAGCCTGGTGGAACAGCGTTTGCTGCAAATGACCCGCACCACGCCTGGCGCCAGCGTCCCGGCGAGCCTGAACGCCTACCGGAACACCTTCCTGCGTGAGTCGCCGGACCGCCATGGCATGTACTTGCAAGCCAAGGTACGTGACCAGCATGACGGACTGGTGATCGTTGAAGTGTCCAGTTACCTGGACACCGGCGTCGCCCACGGCGAGCCAGGCCGCGGGTTTATCAACTATTCACGGATTCTGCATAAGGAACTGACCCTGGCCGACATGCTGTTGCCCGGCCAGGAGCAGGCCTTCTGGAATACCGCTAAAGTTGCCCACAACAGCTGGTTGATCAGCACCAAGATGGATCGCGATCCGGAGTTCGTGAAGAGCTGGCCGTTCCAGAAAACCCCGAACGTGGCCCTGACCAGCGGCGGCGTGGTGCTCAAGTACAACGTCAGTACCATCGCCCCTTACGCACAGGGGCTGATCGAAATCACCCTGCCCTATACGCGCCTCACCGGCGTGATCAAGCCTGAGCTGATGCCGGCACGCCGCTGATCGGTTGTTATTGCAGGGGGAGATTGGGTGTTTGTCAGATCGCTATCGCGGGCAAGCCCGACTCCCACAGGGGACCGGCTGTGAACACAAAATCTGTGTCCACTTAGGCCAACTGTGGGAGCCGGGCTTGCCCGCGATGACGGCGGTGCAGGCACCGCCGCCTATGGATCAGACCTTTTTGTAGAGCTGGCTACCTTCCTGCTTGAACCGCTCAGCCTGCTCGGCCAAGCCCTTGGCCACATCCACATCCACCGCATCGATGCGCTGGTTGGCCGCGTACTCACGCACCTCATGGGTGACCTTCATCGAGCAGAATTTAGGCCCACACATGGAGCAGAAATGCGCGACCTTGGCCGATTCCTTGGGCAACGTCTCGTCGTGGAATGCCCGTGCGGTGTCCGGGTCCAGGCCGAGGTTGAACTGGTCTTCCCAGCGGAATTCGAAGCGCGCCTTGCTCAGGGCGTTATCGCGAATCTGCGCGCCAGGGTGGCCTTTGGCAAGGTCGGCCGCGTGGGCCGCAATCTTGTAGGTGATGATCCCGGTCTTCACGTCATCCTTGTTCGGCAGCCCCAAGTGCTCCTTGGGCGTGACGTAGCAGAGCATGGCGCAACCGAACCAGCCGATCATCGCCGCACCGATACCCGAGGTGATGTGGTCGTAGCCCGGCGCAATATCAGTGGTCAGCGGGCCGAGGGTGTAGAACGGCGCCTCGTCGCAGCACTCCAGCTGCTTGTCCATGTTCTCTTTGATCAGTTGCATCGGCACATGGCCGGGGCCTTCGATCATGGTTTGTACGTCGTGCTTCCAGGCGATCTTGGTCAGCTCGCCCAGAGTCTCCAGTTCACCGAATTGCGCAGCGTCGTTGGCATCGGCCACCGACCCCGGGCGCAGGCCATCCCCCAGGGAGAAGCTGACGTCATAGGCCTTCATGATTTCGCAGATCTCTTCGAAGTGCGTGTAGGCGAAGTTTTCCTTGTGATGGGCCAAGCACCACTTGGCCATGATCGCGCCGCCACGGCTGACAATGCCGGTGACGCGCTTGGCGGTCAGCGGCACGTAGCGCAGCAGTACGCCGGCGTGAATGGTGAAGTAGTCCACGCCTTGCTCGGCCTGTTCGATCAGGGTGTCGCGGAACAGCTCCCAGGTCAGGTCTTCAGCAACGCCGTCGACTTTTTCCAGGGCCTGATAGATAGGCACGGTGCCGATCGGCACGGGCGAATTACGGATAATCCACTCGCGGGTTTCATGGATATGCTTGCCAGTGGACAGGTCCATGATGTTGTCCGAGCCCCAGCGAATGCCCCAGGTCATCTTCGCCACTTCTTCTTCAATGGACGAACCCAAGGCGCTGTTGCCGATGTTGCCGTTGATCTTCACCAGGAAGTTACGGCCGATAATCATCGGTTCCAGCTCAGTGTGGTTGATGTTGGCCGGGATGATTGCGCGGCCGCGGGCGATTTCTTCGCGCACGAACTCGGGCGTGATGATTTTCGGAATACTGGCGCCGAAGCTGTGCCCGGCATGTTGTTGCTTGAGCAGGCCGCTGGCGCGAGCTTCCTCAAGCTTCATGTTTTCGCGGATGGCCACGTATTCCATTTCTGGCGTGATGATGCCTTTACGCGCGTAGTGCATCTGGCTGACGTTGGCGCCGGCCTTGGCCCGACGCGGGTTTTGCAGGTGGGCAAAGCGCAGGTAGGCCAGGTCGGGGTTATCCAGACGTTCCTGGCCGTAGCGTGAACTCAAGCAGGCCAGCCGCTCGGTGTCACCACGCTCTTCGATCCACGGCGAGCGCACATCGGCCAAGCCTTTGCGCACGTCGATGATGACATTGGGGTCGGTATAGGGGCCGGAGGTATCGTAGACCACTACAGGGGCGTTGATTTCGCCACCAAACTCAGTGGGGGTCACATCCAGGCTGATTTCACGCATCGGCACGCGAATATCCGGGCGGGAGCCCTGCACGTAGATTTTTTGCGAGCGGGTAAATGGCTGCACGGAGCCGGAGTCGACCTTGGCCGATTCACTCAGGTGCACGGTATTTTTTAGTTTTGTACTCATCACAGGCTCTCCAACTTATCCAGGCGGTGGATTTTTGTCGGAGCGAACCTGTGACGGACGGACGCACTGGAACCAGTGCTGTGCTTGGCACACGAGGGCTGTTCGATTGTCGAACAACATCCCGGACGAAGCACAAGAGGACTCGCCGGGTGACGAGAAATCTTGTTCCCTACGCAGGCGCTAACCTGATCAGGTTCAACGGGATCCGGTATTTACCGATCTCAGCCTTCCAACAAGGCACCCCGACAAGAACGCGGCCAGTCTAGACCATGGCGTGGGCAAATTGCCAATAGCGGTGCATTCAGCGTGATGAATGGCGTGATCGTGGGATTGTTGTGTGACGGTACGGCCACTACACTCGGGCACGGCCTCAAGGCTTGACGCCAGGCATGGCCAGCCTTAGCCTTGGGCGCTGAATTATCACCGTAATATTCTTACTAGGGATCGCCTCATGCTGCGCAAACTCTCACTGGCTGTTGCCGTGTCTTGTGCGACCAACGGACTGGTCTGGGCAGCTGAAGCGCCCTTGTCCGCCAATACCGACCTGGTCAGCGTCTATCAGGAAGCGGCGAACAACAACGCCGACCTGGCCGCTGCCCGTGCGCAGTACGGCGCGCAAAAAGAAGTAGTGCCCCAGGCCCGCGCAGGTTTGCTGCCGAATCTGTCGGCCGGCGCCGACAGCAATAACGTACGTACCCAGATCGACCAACCGGCCGCCACGGCCAACCGTGACGCCCACTCCTGGCGGGCCACCCTGAGCCAGCCGCTGTTCCGTGCCGACCGCTGGTTCCAGCTGCAAGCCGCCCAAGCCGTTAACGAGCAAGCCTCGCTGCAACTGTCGGCCTCCGAGCAGAACCTGATTTTGCAAAGTGCCGAGAGCTACTTCGCCGTGCTGCGCGCCCAGGACAACCTGGCGTCGACCAAGGCCGAAGAAAATGCCTTCAAGCGCCAGCTCGACCAGTCCAACGAACGCTTCGATGTGGGCCTGTCGGACAAGACCGATGTGCTGCAATCCCAGGCCAGCTACGACACTGCCCGGGCCAACCGCATCCTGGCCCAGCGTCAGGTGGACGACGCTTTCGAAGCGCTGATCACCCTGACCAACCGCCAATACAACTCGATTCAGGGTATCGTCCACACGCTGCCGGTGCTGCCGCCGGCACCGAACGACGCCAAGGCCTGGGTCGAAACTGCCGGGCGCCAGAACCTTAACCTGCTCGCCAGCAATTACGCGGTAACCGCCGCCGAAGAGACCCTCCGGCAGCGCAAGGCCGGCCACTTGCCGACGCTCGATGCGGTTGCGCAATACGAAAAAGGCGACAACGACGCCCTGGGCTTCAGCAACCCGAATCAGTTGCCCATCCCGTACGGTGGCGATGTGTCGCAACGCACCGTCGGCCTGCGCTTGAACATCCCGATCTACAGCGGCGGCCTCACCAGTTCGCAAGTGCGCGAATCCTATTCGCGCCTCGACCAGACCGAGCAACAGCGCGAAGGCCTACGCCGCCAGGTAGTGGAAAACACCCGTAACCTGCACCGTGCAGTCAACACCGATGTGGAGCAGGTACAGGCACGCCGTCAGTCGATCATCTCCAACCAGAGCGCGGTGGAAGCCACGGAAATCGGCTATCAGGTGGGCACGCGCAACATCGTCGACGTACTGGATTCACAGCGCCAGTTGTACGCGTCGGTGCGCAACTACAACAACAGCCGCTACGACTACATCCTCGATAACCTGCGCTTGAAGCAGGCGGCAGGCACGCTCAACCCAGGGGATTTGCAGGATCTGGCGCGCTACCTCAAGGCCGACTACAACCCGGACAAAGACTTCCTGCCGCCGGACCTCGCCAAAGCCGCTGCCGAACAGCTCAAGGCCCGCCCCGGCTATTAAGCGCACCGCCGAACCCATGTGGGAGCTGGCTTGCCTGCGATGCAGACACCTCGGTATATCTGGTACACCGAGGTGATGCTATCGCAGGCAAGCCAGCTCCCACATTGGGTTGGTGTGGTCAGTGTTTGATCAGTTTGTCCAAGCCATCCAGTAAACGCTTTAACGCGCCCTGGTTGGCCTGCATCACCTTGAGCCCAGCCTGCGCCATCTTGCGTGCGTCCTGGGGCAACTCAAACAACTGTCGCACCGCTTCGGCCAGCCCATCGGCATCGTCCACCTCTCGCAAAGCCCCGGCGTCGCGCATCATCGCGGTGATGTCGAGGAAGTTGAAGACATGCGGGCCCATGATCACCGGTTTACCCAGCGCCGCCGGTTCCAGCGGGTTGTGCCCGCCGGTCGGTACCAGGCTGCCGCCGACAAATGCGCTGTCGGCCAGGGCGTAAAGAAACAGCAATTCGCCCATGGTGTCGCCAAGCAGCACCGCGGTTTGCTCGGTGACCGGCTCACCGCTGGAGCGACGCACGGTGGCAAACCCTTGCTGCACGCAGCGCTCAAACGTCGGGCCAAAGCGCTCCTGATGACGGGGCACCAGAATCAGCAGTGCATTGGGATAGTTCGCCAGCAACTGGCGATGAGCTGCCAGCACCACGTCGTCTTCACCTTCGTGGGTACTGGCGGCGATCCAGACCGGACGCTCGCTGGCGCCCCATTGTTCACGCAGGGCGGCGGCGCGGGCCGTCAACTGAGGGTCGATGCTCAGGTCGAACTTGATCGAGCCGGTCACTTCCACGGTTTCAGGCCGTGCGCCCAGGCCGCGAAAACGTTCGGCCTCTGTCTCGGTCTGTACCGCGAACAAGCTCATTTCTGCCAGCATCGGCGCCGTCAGCTTGGCAAATCGCGCATACCCCTTGGCCGAACGCGCCGACAGCCGCGCATTGGCCAGCGCCACCGGGATACCGCGCTGGGCGCAGGCATGGATATGGTTGGGCCACAGCTCGGTTTCCATGATCACCGCCAGCGTAGGCTGCACGCGGTCGAGAAAACGCTTGGCGGCGCAGGGCAAGTCGTACGGCAAATAGCAGTGCTGGATGCGCGGTTCGTTGGCAAATAGCGCCTGGATACGCTCGGAACCTGTGGGTGTCATGCAGGTGACAGTCATCGGCAGCTGTGGATAACGCTCCAATAAGCCGCGAATCATCGGGGCGGCGGCAATGCTTTCGCCGACCGACACCGCGTGCACCCAGATCCCGCCGGGCCGCATCACCGGCAAGCCATAGGAAAACCGCTCGCCCACCCGCTTGGCATAGGCCGGCGCTTTGCGCGCACGCAACCACAAGCGTAAAGCCACCAACGGCAGCGCCAGGTAAAACAGACAGCTGTAGAGAGTTCTATTCATGGCGGCGGAGTTTATCGGCTTTTTCAGTCGATCGCCTGCAAGCACTCGGCAAAACGTTTGGCCAAGAAGCGAGCGGCGGGCCCCAGGTGCTCGTCGCGGCGCCACACCAGTTCCACCACCAGGGCGGGCGGGGTCCATTCGCTGGCCAATTCGACCATCTGTTGCTGGTAGGTCGGGTATTGCACGATATGCCGAGGCAGCCAGGCCCAGCCCAGGCCACTCATCAGCCATTCGGCCAATACATAGAAGCTGTCAGCACGCCATACCAAGGGGCTGGCCGCCTCGCTGCCGGGGTAGACGCTGGTCTGGGTCGACATCAGCAACTGCCGAAACTGGGCCAGGTGTTGGCACGTCACGTACTGCTCCTTGGCCAACGGGTGATTGACTCCGCACACCGTGACCATTTCCACACTGCCCACCACCCTTCGCTCCAGGGCTTCGGGAATCTGATCGTGATAGAACAACAGCCCCAGGTCCGCCTTGCGCTCCACCAGCTTGCGCGCCACATCGCCCTGAGCCGCGCTGGACAACTGCACCTCTAAAAGCGGGTAGTGCACCGCCAGCGCCTCCAGGCTGTCGAGCACAGGCTGGAACAACATCGCCTCATCCTGAGCCAGGCGCAGGCAGGCTTCCTCGCCGCGGGTCAACGACAACGCCCGGCCCGTGAGGCGCTCACACTGGCGCAGCACCTCACGCGCTTCCTCCAGCAACACACTGCCGGCCTCGGTCAGGCGCGGTTGCCGGCCGCTGCTACGGTCGAACAGGACAACGCCCAAGTCAGCCTCCAGCAGGGCAATGCCACTGCTGACCGCCGATTGCGCCTTGCGCTGCCCACGGGCCACGGCAGAAAACGAACGCTGCTCGGCGACGCTGACAAACAGCCGCATCTGCTCCAGATCCCATTGCACGCTCATGGCTCAACCCATCTCAATTCCAGATAGGTAATGACTTTACCCCATCTGGCGAACCTCTAGAATGCCGACCTTATCAAATGCGCATCACGTCGAGGATTGCCCCATGAATGCCGCCTACTACTACTTGGCCATCGCCATCTGCTCGGAAGTGATCGCCACCGTTTCCATGAAAGCCATCAAAGGCTGGAGCACCC
The DNA here is from genome assembly GCF_001320835.1 of Pseudomonas sp. NBRC 111138. Lineage (NCBI taxonomy): Bacteria > Pseudomonadati > Pseudomonadota > Gammaproteobacteria > Pseudomonadales > Pseudomonadaceae > Pseudomonas > Pseudomonas sp. NBRC 111138. Next base: position 65,560 of record NZ_BCBO01000061.1, read on the forward strand.
CTATTCCGTTGCTGCTGGTGATCGTCGGTTACGGCGTGGCGTTCTGGATGCTGACCCTGGTGGTGCGCACCGTGCCGGTCGGCGTGGCGTACGCGGTATGGGCCGGGATGGGCATCGTGATGGTCAGCATCGCGGCGTTGTTCATCTACGGGCAGAAGCTGGATGTGCCGGCGATGCTGGGGATGGGCCTGATTGTGCTGGGTGTGGTGGTGATTCAGCTGTTCTCCAAAACCGCCGGGCACTGACCGCCACTCAACAGCCTGTATACTGCGCCTCTTGTCTTGAACACTGAGGTCGCCGATGCCATCCGTTATTTCCACCGACGTTCTGATTGTCGGCGCCGGGGTTGCCGGCCTCTGGCTCAATGCGCGCCTGCGCGGCCAGGGGTTTTCCACGGTACTGGTGGAAAGCGCCACCCTGGGCGGCGGGCAAAGCCTGAAGTCCCAGGGGATCATTCACGGCGGTGCGAAATACGCCTTGCATGGCGCGCTCACCGGCGCCTCCGAAGCCATTGCCGATATGCCGCGCCGCTGGCGTGAAGCCCTGGCCGGCAGCGGCGAGCTGGACCTGTCCGGTGTGCGCGTGCTGTCCCAGGCGCATTACTTGTGGTCGCCCGGCACGATTGCCGGCAACCTCACCAGCTTTTTTGCCAGCAAGGCCGTGCGTGGCCGCGTCGATCAGGTCAAGGGCGACGAACTGCCCTTGGCGCTGCAGGACCGTCGCTTCAAAGGCAAGGTCTATCGCCTGGCCGAGCTGGTGGTGGACGTGCCCAGCCTGATCAACCGCCTGGCGCAATTGGCCGGTGACGGTCTGCTTGCTGGTCAGCACATCGAACCGTTGCTGGAGGGTGGCACCCTGGTGGGCTTGAAGGTCGATGGCCGTGAAATCCGCGCCCAACGCATAGTCCTGAGCGCTGGCGGCGGCACGGCAGACTTGCTCGCCGCCCTGGGCCATAGCCAGCCGGCCATGCAAAAACGCCCGCTGCACATGATCATCGCCAAAGGCCCCGGCCTCAAGCCGCTGTACGCCCACTGCCTGGGCGGCGGCACCAAGCCGCGGATCACCGTAACCACCCACCCGGCCGCCGACGGCAACTGGGTGTGGTACATGGGCGGCGATATCGCCGAGGCTGACGGTGTGGCGCGTACGCCGCAAGAACAGATCGCCACCGCGCAAAAAGAGCTGGCGCAACTGCTGCCCTGGATCGACATGAGCCAGACTCAGTGGGCCACCCTGCGGGTGGATCGCGCCGAGCCGCTGCAATCGGGGCTGAGCCGTCCCGATAACGCGTTCCTTGCCGAAGACGGCCGTCTGCTGGTGGGCTGGCCCACCAAACTGGCCCTGGCGCCGGACTTCGCCGACCGCGTACTCCACGCTCTGGAGCGCGACGGCATCCGCCCAGGCGCCAATACCCCGCTGCCCGAGCTGCCAGCACCGGCAATCGGCCAACCCGCCTGGGAGCAACTGTTGCCATGAGCCTGCCAACCCTGCACGACCTGCATCGCCCCCTGGGCAGCACCGGCCTGATGGTGTCACCCCTGGGCCTGGGCACCGTCAAGTTGGGCCGCGACCAAGGGGTGAAATACCCCAACGGCTTTCAGATCCCTGGCGACGACGAGGCCCGCATGCTGTTGCGCCAGGCCCGCGAGCTGGGCATCAACCTGATCGACACCGCACCGGCCTATGGCATGAGCGAAGAGCGCCTGGGGCCGCTGCTGCGTGACCAGCGCAAGGACTGGGTCATCGTCAGCAAGGTTGGCGAAGAGTTTGCCAATGGCGTCTCCCATCACGATTTCAGCGCGGCCCATACGCGGATGTCGATCGAACGCAGTCTGAAACGACTTGAAACGGATTTTATCGACCTGGTGCTGGTGCACTCCGACGGCAACGACTTGCATATCCTCAACGATTGCGAGGTTTACCAGACCCTGGAGCAGTTGAAGAAAGACGGCAAGATTCGCGGCTTCGGCTTCTCCGGCAAAACCGTCGAGGGCGGCGTGAAAGCGCTGGAACAGGGCGACTGCGCGATGGTCACCTACAACCTCAACGAACAGGCTGAGAAGGCCGTGATCGACTATGCGGCCGCCCACGGCAAGGGCATCCTGGTGAAAAAAGCTCTGGCCAGCGGCCACGTATGCCTGGAACCGGGAATGGATCCAATTCAGGCCAGTTTCACCTTGTTGTTCGCGCAAACGGGCGTCGCCAGTGCTATTGTCGGGACCATTAATCCGCTGCACCTGGCCCATAACGTAGCAACTGCTGCCCGGGTCATTCGTCAACTCTGATGCCGCCCACGCGGCCGACCCCGTCGCAAGAAGGAGCCGACATGCCGCGTACGCTCATAAGAAAGAACCCCAGCAACTTCAAGACACTGCCGCTGCACGTCGAAGCCACCCCCGAAGGCCTGAGCTACCAGAGCGTCGGCATGCCGCTCAACTTCGCCCAGACCCTGCAACGGCGCAAGCCGGTCGAGGTACCAGATGCCGAACGCTTCGCCCTGGAACTGGCGAACCTCGGCGTCTCGGTACGCCTGACCCTGCACTGGCAAAACAAGGACTACTGGGTGCTGGTGCGCCAACGCCGCCAGGACCGTGGCGATGTGGTGCTCAAGCTGATCTCCGGCTACGTCCCGGCCCATGAACTGAACCTGCCGCTGCACACCGCCATCCAGGAAATTGCCGAAGAGTGTCTGCTCGAAACCCCAGAAGGCTGGCTCGGCGGGCGCTTCAACGACACCTGGCTGCCGGCGCCCTACTCCGCCGCCCTGCATTACCGCGAGGCCCTACCGTTTCGGCTCAGCCCCTTGTCCGGCGCCGCACGCCCGGTACGCTGCGCCACCATGCAACTGATCGAGCGCCCACGGGCCTATGTGCACCTGCCGACCGCCTCGCTGCAATTGATTTATGACCTGCGCCTGGAAGTGCCGAAGGAAGCCAAGTCCCTCAGCTTGTTTCATGTGGATGAGCGTTTGGAGGGTGACCAACTGGTGGCGCGCCTGGACCGTCAGCGCCCGGACCTGTACTTGATGCCGCTCAAAGATGGCGAGCCACTGGCAGAGTTGTACACGGTCAAGAAAGACCAACTGTACCCGGCCAGCACGCGCGGCCTCTATCTGGCGGAAAGTTTTGCCCAGCAAGAAGGCTGGCTGGTGCGCGATGAGCGGATTCGCTGGAAGGATTGGCTCAGGCAGCAGGGCCTGGCAGAACCGGAAAAAGACTCGAAGCTCAAGCGCTTGACCGGCAAGGCACGGCAGATGCTGCGCAAGATCGTGCCGAAGAAAAGCTAGGGGCGAGCAGGCTCGCCCCACGGGGTATCACTCGTTGTTGCGGATCTTCTCGACAATCGCAGTGGTGGAGCTGTTTTCAACCAACCCCAGCACTTTGACCGTGCCGCCGTAGGCGCTGACGATGTCCGCACCGACTACCTGATCGACAGTGTAGTCACCACCCTTGACCAGCACGTCGGGCTTGACCTGGGCCAACAGGTTTTCCGGGGTGCCTTCGGAGAAGCTGATCACCCAGTCCACCGCGCCCAGGCCCGCGAGTACCGCCATGCGCCGGTCAACACTGTTGATCGGGCGGCCAGGACCTTTCAAGCGGCTGACCGAAGCGTCATCGTTGACCGCAACGATCAAGCGATCGCCTTGGGCGCTTGCCTGCTCCAGGTACGTCACATGCCCGGCGTGCAGGATGTCAAAGCAGCCGTTGGTGAACACAATGCTTTCGTTGTGAGCTCGAGCATCGTCAATTGCCAGCAGCAACTGCTCCAGGCCCAGCACACCGCGCTCCGAGCCTTCGGAACGCTGGATCGCACGGCGCAACTCAGGTGCGCTGATGGCTGCAGTACCCAGCTTGCCCACCACAATGCCCGCGGCCAGGTTAGCCAAGGCCACGGCGTGGGGCAGTTCCTCGCCAGCCGCGATAGACGCAGCCAGAGTAGAGATTACCGTGTCACCGGCGCCCGTCACGTCAAACACTTCACGGGCACGCGCCGGCAGGTGCATCGCCGGGTGACCCGGACGCAACAGGGTCATGCCGTGCTCGCCACGGGTCACCAGCAAGGCGCCCAAGTCGAGATCGGCCATCAGCGCCGCGCCCTTGCTCACCAGTTCGTGCTCATCAGCGCAACCGCCGACGATGGTTTCGAACTCACTGAGGTTGGGCGTGAGCAGGCTGGCGCCTCGGTAAACCGAGAAGTCCTTGCCCTTGGGATCGGCCAACACCGGAATGTTGCGAGCCTTGGCGGCCTGGATCAACACCTGGTGATTCTGCAAGGCGCCTTTGCCGTAGTCGGACAACACCAGCACCTTGATACCGTCGAGCAGCGCGTCGACCTGGTCGCCGAGGGCCAGGGCATCGGTGGCGAAGGGTTCTTCGAAATCGATACGCAGCAACTGCTGGTGACGGCTCATGACCCGCAGCTTGACGATCGTCGGCTGATGAGCGATGCGCTGGAACAACGCATGCACGCCGGCACCCTGCAGGCTGTTGGCCAGACTTTCGGCCGCTTCGTCGTCGCCGGTCACCCCCACCAGGGAGGCCGGGGCGCCGAGGGCGGCAATATTGAGCGCGACGTTGGCAGCGCCACCTGGGCGGTCTTCGATTTGCTCGACCTTGACGACCGGTACCGGAGCCTCAGGGGAAATCCGTGAGGTACCACCATGCCAGTAACGGTCGAGCATGACATCGCCGACCACCAAGACAGCGGCTTGATTGAATCGCGGCATGGACAACTTCATGGAGCAACCCACATACAAAATGAACAGGGGCGCGATATTAGCACAGGGTTTGCGATGGCTTGCGACCACCGCAGGGCAAATGTGGGAGGGGATTTGCTCTCTGTAGGAGCGAGCTTGCTCGCGAAAAACTCACAGACGCCGCGTTTATTCAGGAAGCGCGGTTTATCGTTGAGGTTTTTCGCGAGCGAGCTCGCTCCTACATTTCCTTTACACCGTGATGCCGGTTGGATCAGGTGATATCAGCCTGCACCGGTGCATCCAGACCCATGGCATGCAGGCGGGCGTAGTAACCGTTCTGCGCCAACAACTCGCCATGGGTACCACGCTCGACAATCCGCCCGTCGTCCATCACCAGGATCAGGTCAGCCTTCTCGATGGTGGACAAACGGTGCGCGATCACCAGGGTCGTGCGGCCTTGCATGACCTTATCGAGTGCCGCCTGGATATGCCGCTCGGACTCGGTATCGAGGGCCGAGGTGGCCTCGTCGAGGATCAGCAACGGCGCGTTCTTGAGCAATGCACGGGCAATCGCCAAGCGCTGGCGCTGGCCGCCGGACAACAGCACACCGTTCTCACCCACCTGGGTATCGAAGCCCTTGGGCAACTGATCGATGAAGTCCTTCGCATTGGCATCCGCTGCCGCCGCTTCCACATCGGCACGAGGTGCACCGGCCAGGTCGCCGTAGGCGATGTTGTTGGTCACAGTGTCGCTGAACAGGGTCACATGCTGGGTGACCTGGGCAATGTGTTTGCGCAGGTTGAGCAACTTGTAGTCTTCAATCTCGATGCCATCGAGCAGGATTTCACCGCTTTCATGATGGTAAAAGCGCGGGATCAGGCTGGCCAGGGTCGACTTGCCACTGCCCGAGCGCCCCACCAGCGCAATCATCTGCCCAGGCTCGGCGGTGAAGCTGATGTCCTTGAGCACATGGCGATCGGTGCCAGGGTAGGTGAAGTTCAGGTGACGAACTTCCAGGCGACCGCTGACCTTGTCGCGTTCGAGAGTGCCGTGGTCGACCTCCACGTCTTCGTCCAGCTGTTCGAAGATACTTTCGGCGCCCGCCACACCTTTCTGAATAGTCGAGCTGACCTCCGAGAGCTGGCGGATCGGCTTGGGCAACAAGCCCGCCAGAGTGATGTAGGCCACCATGTCACCCGCCGAGGCGTCGCCACGCAGGTACAGCACCAGGAACATCAGCACGGCCATGGCGGAGTAGATCACCAATTGCAGCGCCGGGGTGTAGATCGCCCCGGTGCGGGTCATGCGCAGTTGCTTGTTGGTGTTGCTCTGGCTGGCCTTGAAAAAGCGCTTCTGTTCGTAGATTTCACCGCCGAAGCTGCGCACCACGCGGTAGCCCTGGATGGTCTCCGAGGCCACATGGGTCACGTCGCCCATGGCCACCTGGATCTTCTTGCTCTGCTTACGGAATTTCTTGCTGGCGGTACTGACCATCACGGCAATCAACGGCAGGATCGCGATCATTACCAACGTGAGGCGCCAGTTCATGTACAGCAAGGAGGCGAACAGGAAGATCACCGTCATGCCTTCGCGGATCACCACCTTGATAGCATCGGTCGCGGCCCCCGTGACCATGGTCACGTTGAAGGTGATGCGGGAAATCAGATGCCCGGAGTTGTGATTATCGAAGTAGCGGTTGGGCAGCGTCAGCAGGTTGTTGAACAGTTGCACCCGCAAGTCGTGGACCAGACCCAGGGAGACCTTGGCCAACAGGTAGTTGCCCAGGAACGAGCCAAGGCCCTGCCAGGCCGCGATCAGGATGATCAGCAGCGGCACTGCCTGCAGCAATTGCAGGTCGCGCAAAAAGGGCACGGTCGGGAATAGCACAGCTTCCGGATTGGAGAGACCGTCGACAAAGTACTTGAGGATGTAACCCAGCATCGGTTGGGTCGACGCGAAAATCAGAAATCCAAGGATACTCAACGCGAACAAGCCCATATAGGGCTTAACGTAACTGAGCAGGCGGAAGTATATTTTCAAGCTCGAAGGGCTTGCGCTCGGACTGGAGTCGGTCATATCACGCGGCGTTTTGAAAAAGGAGGCTGACTTTAGCACAGCTTCTCTGTTGTACTTGCACCCGGCGTAAGCCGCGGCCCGGTTGGATCCTACCGGCGACATTACTTAGCCACTAGCTTAAGATGGTCGGCTTTCTATTTCTGGAATGGCTTTACTGTATGCACTCCAAGCGCCTTACCTATGGCTCAAATCGCGTTTTCGACTTCCTGGTCCTATGGATTTTGCCTGTTGGCTTGCTGCTGCTCCTGAGTGCACTGTTCTTTGTCGGCAATCGCAATGTACTGCACCGCATTGTCTACATCCTGTTCAGCGTACCGACCTTGTTTCTGTTGTGCATGCGCCCTCGGGAATTCAAGGACCTGCTGCGCGAGCCCCTGGCAATCGCGTTCCTGGCGTTCTCCGCCTGGGCGTTGACCAGTCTGCTCTGGAGCCCGGCGCCCAGTTCCGATACTGACCTGTTCAAGCGACCATTGAATACCTTCATGCTGTTTGGCGGCTGCGGTCTGCTGCTGCATTACCGCAACGAATTGTTCAAGCCGATCTTCTTCAGCGCTGCGGTGATTGCGCTGGTGGTCAGCCTGGGTAACCTGGTGGCGTTCGCCAAGGGTTATTCGCCCGGCATGCGCATGATCGGCGGCCTGGGCGCCCTGGACAACCCACTGCTCAGCTCGCATCTGTTTGGCTTTTTCACGGTGTACTGGCTGTATGTCTGCATGACTACCCAGCGTCTCAAGGTGCTGTGGTTCAGCGTTCCGGCCCTGGCGGTCATGACCGCCGCGGTTTTGGCAACCGGTTCACGTACTGCATTAGTAGCGTTGACGCTGGCCATCCTATGGTTGAGCTTTGTCAGCCGTAACCGCCGCGCAGCGATGCTTTTCGCCGGTATGGTGCTGGGTGCAGCCGGGCTCTTGTTGTTTTTCCCCGAAATGATCACTGGACGCGGCAGCTCGTTCCGACTCGAACTGTGGACCATGACATTACAGCTCATCGCCGAACACCCCTGGATTGGGCATAGCTACGATTCCGAGCTATACCTGACCGTATCCGATGGCTACCAACTGCGCGAACCCCACAGCTTCGCCCTCGGGGTGCTTTATTACGTCGGCATCATCGGCTTTATCCCCTGGGCCTTCATGCTCGGTTGGGCTCTATACAAAAGTCTGCAGCAACGCGCCCAGCCGCTGTTCATCCTGGCTTCGTCACTGCTGGCCTACGGCATCGGTGCGGGCCTGACCGAAGGCGGCGGCATTCTGTCGCGCCCTAAGGAGCACTGGTTCCTGCTGTGGATTCCGTTGGCAATTATCACCGGCCTGAGCATCGCCCAGCGCCATCGCAGCCTGCTGCGCATGCCGGTGCAGAACCTCAAGCCCGCAGCGTTTGAACAACTTTGCAGCAACGCCCATGTGATTGAGGCCGATGGCCTGGGTCCCAAAGTCCTGCGCCTGGAGGACGGCAGTTTCCTCAAGCTGTTCCGCCCACGCCGCTGGTACACCTCCGGCAGCTTCAACCCGTACTCCGAGCGCTTTGCCAGCAACAGCGAGCAACTGCGCACCCTGGGCATTCCTACGCCGCACATCCTCGGGCTCTACCGCCTGAGCGACGCCAGCAGCGCGGTGCGCTACACGCCGTTGCCCGGCCTGACGTTGCGCCAAGCGCTGCAAAGCCTGGACAGCAGCCTGCGTGAATCACTGGTTGAGCGCTTTGGACGGTTCATGGCGCAACTGCACGAGCGCGGCGTGTACTTCCGTTCGCTGCACTTGGGTAACGTGTTGTTGATGGACGACGGTGAGTTCGCCCTGATCGACGTGGCTGACCTGCGCATCTACCCGTCTTCACTGCGTTACGCCTTGCGCCAACGTAACCTGCGCCACATGCAACGTTATCCTCAGGATCGCAACTGGCTGTTCGAAACGCACTTCGAACAATTGGTCAAAGGTTACGCCTTGGAGGCGAGCCCAGCGGCCACTGCGAAAATCCGCGAGCAGGTCCAGAGCCTTTAAACACCTGTAGGAGCGAGCTTGCTCGCGAAAAACTCACCGGCGCCGCGTTTATTCAGGAAGTACGCGTTATCGTTGACGTTTTTCGCGAGCAAGCTCGCTCCTACAGGGGGCGGCGTCGGTTCAGTTCTTGAGCGGCGCCAGATACAACCGCACCAGCCCGCGCAAGGTCTTGCGCCCCCAGAACTTCAAAGGGATCTGCTTGAGCACCTCCCGCGCCAACGGGCGGTCGCGGTCGGCGGTCTTGAGAAACATCGAGTTCAGGAAGTTGTAGCGAACCGCGTCATAGGCCGGGTGCTCGCTGAACTTGGCGTAGGTCTTGAGGATGTTCTGGATCATGTAGCGGTGGTTCTTGTACGTGTTGCTGGCGTGCTGGCGATACTTGGCCATCACCACGTCAAGGGCGTCGATGGTGTAGCCCGCCGCCGTGATCTTCAGTTGGATCAGCAAGTCTTCCAGGGGAATCTGCGGGTCGAAACCACCGACCTCCTCCAGCACTTCGCGACGAATCAGCATGGTCGGCGCCGGTGGAAACGGCTTGCGGTCCAGGAACAGGTCATCGAAGTCCAGACGGCGAAACGGCACGTCGCGACGCTGTTTCTTCTCCGGGTGCAGGTTGCCATCCCCGTCGATCAGCTCGATATTGCCAGCACACATGCCCACTTTCGGCTTGCCGTCCATATACGCCACCTGGATGGCAATACGGTCCGGCAACATGATGTCATCCGAGCCGAACGGTGCGATCAGGCTACCCTTGGCGCGAGCGATCGCACCGTTCAAGGTCGCGCTGAGCCCTTGGTTCTGCTGCACCTGGAAATCAAAGCCGTGCTCGGCCTGCAAGCGCTGGATGCGTTCGACGCTGTCATCCTTGGAGCCGTCGTCGACTACCAACAGCTCGATATTGGGGTAGGTCTGCCCCAGCACGCTAAGAATGCTTTGCTCGATGTACTGGCCATGGTTGTAGGAAGCGATGATCACCGAGACCAGGGGTTGTTGCTGATTCATGCTCTACCTACTTCACGCAAACCGGTTTCAATCAGGGTCAGGTACTTGTGCTTGAACTCGTCGAGGGTGTGGTTGGCCTCCAGATAGCGGAACACCTCCTCCCCCTTGGCGCGCAATTGTTCATCGTTCAAGGCCAGGTAAGTGTCCAGGGCCGCAGCCAATTGTTCGACGTTGCCCGGATCATGGGACAAGCCGCCCGCACCCTGCACCAGTGGCAGCATCGCCGGGCCGTTGGAGGCGATCACCGGAAGGTGGCCGCTCATGCCTTCCAGCAAGGCCAGGCCCAGGCCTTCGAACAGCGACGGCATGGTCCAGATATCGAAGCCGCGCACGTACTTCATGCCGTCTTCGCGAAAGCCCAGCAAGTGCGCACGGCCGGTCAGGCCGAGGCGCTCGATGTCGGCACGCAGGTCGGCTTCGGCACGGCCAGAACCAATAATCCCCACCTGCGCCTCAGGGTATTTGTCCTTGAGCGTGGCGAAGGCCTGCAGCAGATGGGTATGCCCTTTGATCGGCACGAGGCGGCCCAGGGCGCCGATCATCCGTGCATCCATCGGCAGGCCCAGGGCCTTGCGTGCGTCTTCACGGGACAGCTGCAAAGCCTCTGCCTGGGGAATGTCGATCGCGTTGGTGACGTAGGTGGTGTTCTCAGGGGTGAACCCGCAATTGAGGTCTACCAGGTAGTCCTTGACCGCTTCGGACACCCCGACAAAACGCCACGCCGGGCTGACCCAGCGCTGGGTCTGACGCCGACGGTAACCACGGGCGTACTCGCCAAAGCCGTGGGAGATGCCGATGCACAGCGGGATCTTCAACCAGCGGTTGAGCGACAGCATCATGTTCACCGACTTGAAGCGGTTACAGATGACCACGTCGAACTTCTGCTCGCGGCAGTACTTGTAAATCTGCCACATGGCGCCAAAGCGAATGCCCTTGAGGGACTTTTCCGGCAGCTCGAAATAATGGGAGTGCTCGGCCACGCTCAGGGGCTGGCCGGGCAGCGGGCGCCCACTGAGAAATCCGGAGGTCACCTCGAAGCGCTCGGCCGGCAGGGATTTGACGATTTGCTCACCCAAGTCCGCGAAGTCATGGGTCTTGACGTTGTAGTCCGGCTGTAACTGCAAAACCTTGAAACGAGGCTTCATAACTCTCCATGCAGCGATCTGGCTACGGGCATGCAGCCCGGTAAAAAGGGCGACAGGCGCATAACGGCCTGCCTTCAATCGGCTCTCAGTCCTGCTTCAGGACCCACAACAGCTCGTGACGGCGCACGGCCTTGCGGAAGAATTCGTTCTCGCCATAGGGCGATGGACTACGGCCCGCCAGCAGTTGCTGCAACCACCTACGCACTCGACGCTTGAACGGCGCTGGCGGCTGCAGGTCGTGCATCATGCCCAGGGCCATGGCCTTGTCCTGCTGCTGGCTCAAGGCGAGAGCGAAACTGCACGGCACCAGTTCCACAGCACCATCGAAACGTGGCGGCAGCGCCACGCCAGCGCCGGAATCGCCCATTGGCCAGCGGTCGTTATCATGCAGGTGATTGGCGTAGCCGAGCAATGTGTCGGGCTGCCACTCCAGGCCCTGCAAGGCTTCCAGCACTGCCGCGTGGGCGCAGATATGGTCGGCGTGAGGGTCAAGCAACGGCGTGGGCAAGACGATGACCTGGGGCCGCGCCTTGAGCAGCAGCGCCCGCAGGTCGGCGATCAGGTTATGCCAGGTCGGTGCACCATCAGCATCGCCAGGCAGAGCAAAACCATTGAACTGGCGGAACAGCCGCGTATCGGCCAAACCGGCTTCGCGGGAGGCTTGAGGCTGATCTGGCGCGGCCTGCATGGCTTGCAATTGCATGCAGAAGTACCCCAACTGCACGCACTGCGCCTCGGGCACGCCCGCCCAGCGGGGCACGGCGACGCTGTCCCAGGCCCGCAAACGGCCCTTGAGGCGCGCAGCTTCAACCTTGGGCAGGCCCATGTGCTGATAATGCTCAGCTTCGATTTCACCGGCCGTCAGCGTGACGATCCAGCTTTCAGTCGCCTGGCTGTAAAGGCTGAACGCAGCCAGCTCGGCATCGTCGGCATGGGGCGCGATCACCATCACACGTTGCTGGCGATAGTCCGGCTGGCGAAAGCGCCACAGCGTCGGCTGCCCCTTTATCCGGCAAAAACGCCCGCGCAATTCGAGCTTGCCCGCGGCCAAGGCTTCGGCGGCGCCGGCCAGGTTCAGATAACGCCGCCCAGCGACGCCGCGCTCGAAGGCTTGCCGGTCCGGGCTTTGCAGGCCCAACAGGTCCACCGCAGGGTCGAAGAAACGCCCCAGCCAGGTACTTTTCAACTCAATGCCGACGATCAGGGTTTCATCCGCCGCCAACGGCGCATCCAGCAACAGCCGGCCCGCCTCCAGGCGCAAGCCGGGCTGTTCGCTGCCGGCCGGGAACGCGTACTCATAGCTGTCTTTGGGCGAGTAAAACAGGTGATCGGCAAACCAGGCTTCATGGGCGGCCCACAGCAGCACCGCAAGGATCAGCGGCAACCACCAGGCGACCAGTACGCCGGTGGCGACCAACACCAGCACGCCGATCAATAGCGCAATACGCTTGTTACGCCGATGGCGCTTGAGCAGTTGCTGTTTACGGCTCATACACTGAACACCGGCACCGGGTTGCACCAGCGCTCCTTGTATTCACGGTCGGAACGCCCGAAGGAGAAGCGCAGCGACTTGTTCGCCGCCCGCGCCTGCTCCCAGGCACCTTGGGTATTGAGAAAACTCAGCACGCTGCCGGGGCTGAATGCACGGGTTTCAGGGTCGACGCCGCCATTGACATACTCGGCACTGAACCACTCGTTGGACTGCACCTGATACACCAATTGCACTGCAATCGGCGCGTCGTTCAGAAACAGCACCGAGCCGAACAGGAATTCCTTGAGCAACTCCAGCACCTCGGCCAGACGCGCCGCGCCCGCCGCCGGGAAGCCCCAACGACGCTGGAACAGGTCGCAATAAATCGCCGCCAGTTCTACGCTGGAAAACTCACTGACCGCCCTTACCACGCCGCCCGCCTCTTCCAACAGGCGCAGTTCACGCCGCTGGTTATAGCGAAACTTCTTCGACAGGTCTTCGGGCGTGCGCGCCATGGCCAATTGCTCGGCCTGAGGCTTGAGGGTGCTCACGCGCCCCTCGTTCAACGCCGAGAGGTAGCGCGCACGGTGCCGTAACGGTGCCTGCGCATCGGCGGCAATCGGCAGGATGATCTCGGCGTTGCCCAGGTCAAACAGGCCTTTCTTGCCGCTGCGCTTGAGCACGTCCTTGGACAGCGCCAGGTCGCGCCCCCAGGTGGCGATCGCCCCCTTGAGCTCACCACCTTGCTCCCAGCCCAGGTAGCGCACGGGTATCTGCGCCAGGCCGGCCAGCCGCTCGATCACCTGGGGATGGGTCGCCACGCTGCCGCCGTAACGCTGCCAGGCCTGGGCGTAAACCTCGGCCTCGACAGGCGCCCAGCCACGTTCCCGCCAGCCCTGGAAGCGGTTCAGCATTTAAACCACGGCGTCATAAGGGTCCACGCCGTCCTTGACCACCAGAATGTCTTCCATGATCAGGTACTGCAGGTCCGAGCCGAAGAACATGTTCAGCGCGTCGGTCGGCGAGCAGATCATCGCTTCGCCACGGCGGTTGAGCGAGGTGTTCAGGGACACGCCGTTACCGGTCAGCACTTCCAGCTCTTTCATCATGTCGTAGTAGCGCGGGTTGTATTCGCGCTTGAGCACCTGGGCGCGGGAAGTACCGTCTTCGTGCACCACTTCCGGTACACGGGTCTTCCACTCTTCGGCCACTTCAAAGGTGAAGGTCATGAACGGCGCCGGGTGATCGACCTTGATCATCTGTGGGGCCACGGTGTCGAGCATCGACGGGCAGAAAGGCCTCCAACGCTCGCGGAACTTGATCTGGTGGTTGATGCGATCCGCCACGCCGGTCGCACTCGGGCAACCGATGATCGAACGACCGCCCAAGGCACGCGGGCCAAACTCCATGCGGCCCTGGAACCAGGCGACCGGATTGCCGTCGACCATGATCTTGGCAATGCGCTTAGACATGTTCTCGATCTTGCGCCAGTTCGGCTTGCTCTCGTGCTTGGCGCACGCGGCGATCACGTCTTCGTTGCTGTAGGACGGGCCGAGGTAGACGTGTTCCATCTTCTCGACCGGTACGCCACGAGCATGGGACACGTAGGCCGCCGCACCGACGGCGGTGCCGGCATCGCCGGAAGCCGGCTGTACGAACAGCTCTTTGACGTCGTCACGGGCAATGATTTTCTGGTTCAGCTTGACGTTCAGCGCACAGCCGCCGGCGAAGGCCAGCTTGCCGGTGTCCTTGAGGATGTCGCCCAGGTAGTGGTCGATCATCTGCAAGGCCAGTTTTTCGAACAGCGCCTGCATGCTGGCTGCATAGTGGATGTACGGTTCGTCGGCGATGTCGCCTTCGCGTTTCGGCCCCAGCCACTCGATCAGTTTTGGCGAGAAGTAGAAACCCTTGCCCTTCTCTTTGTAGCGGCGCAGGCCGATGACGTTGGCGTAGTCGGTGTTGATCACCAGTTCGCCGTTTTCAAAGGAGGCCAGGCGCGAGAAGTCGTATTTGCTGGCATCGCCGTACGGCGCCATGCCCATGACCTTGAACTCACCGTCGAGCATTTCGAAACCGAGGAACTCGGTGATTGCGCCGTACAGGCCGCCGAGGGAGTCCGGATCGTAGAATTCCTTGATCTTGTGGATCTTGCCGTTTTCGCCGT
>NZ_BCBO01000062.1:0-46198 GCF_001320835.1 Pseudomonas sp. NBRC 111138
AAGAAGGTAGTGGCGTACTCGCCCTTGCCGTCAATGCCCAGGATCGCGGTTTTTTCCTGGAAGCCCGAGCAGTGGTAGGCGCTGGATGCGTGAGCCAGGTGGTGTTCTACCGGTTCGATCTTGATTTTCTTCGGATCGAAGCCCAGTTGCTCCAGGCACCAGACGATCTTGTTGCGATAGCGCTTGTAGCGACGGTTGCCCATCAGGATCGCGTCAAGGGCGCGGTCCGGGGCGTACCAGTAACGCTTGGCGTAGTGCCAGCGCGCCTCGCCGAACAGGCTGATCGGGGCGAACGGGATCGCCACCACGTCAACGTCCGAAGGCTTGATGCCAGCCTGCTCCAGGCAGAACTTCGCCGACTCGTAGGGCATGCGGTTCTTTGCATGTTTGTCGCGTACGAAGCGCTCTTCTTCGGCGGCCGCAATCAGCTTGCCGTCGATATACAGGGCTGCGGAAGGATCATGGCTAAGGGCGCCGGACAGGCCAAGAATCGTCAATGCCACTGGGGTCTAGCCTCTTTTAGTCTGCATGCAGGCGCATCGCGCCTGAAAAAAGTGTGTTTCTCGCCGGGGCGGGAAACAGCTAAAGGGCGGGATTATAGCTTAAAAGCAGCAGGAAGCTGTTAGCGCAGCTCGATGCTCCCGTCCGCGCTTTGGCGGTAGATCGTGTAGGGCAGGACGAGCGTGTCCAGGACAGCAGAAACGGGCACATCAAGAATGACCCAGGGAATGCCATTCAGCGAGAGATCACTTGCGGAGTTCGGCGGTCCATGCAAGACACACAAGTCATAAACCACGCCGCTATAAACACGCGGAACAGAGTTGCAGTACGTTTTCTTCCTCTTGAGGTCCAGAACAGTGACGTCATCGCCACGCAGTACCGTGGTCGTAGTGCCGCAGCCGCCCATGAGCAACGATATTCCCAGCAATACCAGCAACCTCAGAATAGGAGTCCGCATAGTTGATTCTTCTTGTTTGTTAATAAAGACCGAAAACCTAACACCACAGAACCAAGGCTTCAGGCTTACGCAGTCGACGCTAAGCGTAGGAAGCATCCCATTGCGCCCAGCGGTAAGGATTTCGGCAAATCAGAGGGCGAGTCGTTAAACTTGTAACATTTTCGCCTACACCCCTCACTTGCGCGCTACCAACCGGCCTCTTCATGACTCCTTCTGCCCCAACCTGCCTTGCCTTACTGCTGGGCCTGTGTAACACCGCCCAGGCCGACAATGCGCCCTTGATCCTGGACCCCAGCGTGGTCACCGGTTCGCGCAGCGCCAGCCCGACGTTCGATTTGCCCTATTCCGTGGACGGCATCAACCGCGAGCAGATCAGTGACGGCCAGCTCGGCATCAACGCCTCCGAAGCCCTGTCCCGCGTGCCCGGCCTGGTGGTGCAGAACCGTCAGAATTACGCGCAAGACCTGCAGATCTCGTCCCGAGGCTTCGGCGCCCGTTCAGCATTCGGCGTGCGCGGCATCAAGCTGATCGCCGACGGCATCCCCGCCAGTACCCCGGATGGCCAGGGCCAGGCCGCGACGTTCAACCTCGACACGGCCGAGCGCATCGAAGTGCTGCGCGGCCCGGCGGCGACGCTGTATGGCAGCAACGCCGGGGGCGTGATCCAGATGTTCTCCCGCGACGGCGAGGGCCCGCCGCGTATCGGCGCCGAAACCCTGGTGGGCAGCGACGGCCTGAACAAGAACCACCTCAGCGCCGAGGGCGCGGCGAATGGCGCCGGGTTTGTGCTCGACACCTCGCGCATGGACACCAACGGCTACCGCGATCACAGCAGCGCGCGCCGCGACCAGACCTTCGCCAAGCTCAATGTCGAGCCCGATGACGACAGCAAGCTGGCATTGATCTACAGCAGCCTGGAGCAGAACGGTACGCAGGATCCGCTGGGGCAGAAATGGGAAGCATACAAAGCCGATCCGCGCTCGGTAGATACAGCTGCTTTGCAATATGACACGCGCAAAAGCATCGATCATCAACAGTTGGGGATGAACTACGAGCGGCATTTCGATAGTGCAACTTTACAGGTCAACGCATATACCGGGCGACGTAGCGTGATTCAGTATCTATCGATTAAACAAGGAACACCGCCTAACGAACGCGGCGGTGGCGTGGTGCAATTTGACCGTAAGTTCTACGGCGGCAGCGTGCGCTGGCTGCAGCCCATCGAAAGCGCGCCTGGCGAGCTGACGATCATTACCGGCCTGGACTTCGACCAAAGCGAAGACAGCCGCCATGGCTATCAGAACTACAGCGGCAACACCCTCGGCGTGAAAGGCCAACTACGCCGCGACGAAATCGACACGGCTCGCAGCCTCGACCCGTATATCCAAGCCAACTGGGCCCTCGACCGCTGGACCCTGCAAGCCGGCGTGCGCCACAGCACGATGCAAATGGACGTTGACGATCAGTTCCTGAGCAATGGCGACGCCAGCGGCAACAAGACCTACCAGAAAAACACCCCTTCGATGAGCGTGATGTACGCGCTCACCCCCGACTTGCACGCCTACATCAGCGCAGGCAAAGGCTTTGAAACCCCGACTCAGGCGGAGCTGGCCTATGCACCGGGCAACGCCGAGGGCTTCAACTTCGGCTTGAAGCCGTCTGAAAGCACGCAATATGAAATGGGCGTGAAAGCGCAACTGAGCAACACGCGGATCAACGCCGCCATTTTCCAGATCACCACCGAGGACGAACTGGTGGTGCAGCAATCCATCGGTGGCCGTACCAGCTACCAGAACGCCGGTCGCACGTTGCGCCGCGGCTTCGAACTGGGTGTTGAAAGCCAGCTGAGCGACCACTGGAGCACCAGCCTCGCCTACACCCGCCTGCACGCAACCTACGACAGCGACTTTACCAGCGGCGCCAACACCATCGACAAAGGCAACTACCTCCCCGGCGTGCCACAAACCACCCTGTTCGCCGAACTGAACTGGAAACCACGGGACTGGGTCAGCACCGCCATCGAAGGCATGTACCGCAGCAAGGTCTACGTAGAAGACACCAACCAACAACACGCCGCGCCGGCCTACAGCGTCTTCAACTGGCGCGCACGGTTTGAGCAGAAGGTAGAGCACTGGACCTTTCACCAGACCCTGCGCCTGGATAATCTGCTGGATCGTCAGTACGTGGGATCGGTGATTGTGGGGGATGGCAATAACCGCTATTACGAAGCGGCGCCGGGGCGCTCGTGGTATGCGGGGGCTGGGGCGCAGTACCAGTTCTGAATGCAGCGCCTGGACGGGCGCCATCGCGGGCAAGCCCGCTCCCACATTTTGACCGCGTTCACAGATCAAGTGTGGGAGCGGGCTTGCCCGCGACAGGTTTAACTGCCGACACCCGCCTCTTTGGGCAACCGCTGATCAATCACGCGATACAACGCACTGCCTTGCGGCCAGTTACGCATAAACCTTGCACGATCTTTGGCATAGGCCGGCGCAAAGCTGGCAGCGGAAGAGTGCTGGCACATCGCATCCAGGTCAATCATCGCCCAGCGCCCGTCGCTCCAGAACAGGTTATGGCCTTTGAAATCCCCATGGCTGATGCGCTCGCGGATCAAGTCGGCAAACAGCTGGTCCAGCGCCTGCAACTCGCTCTCGGGCGCCTCGCCGCTCTCCACATACGGCGCAAAGCGCTCGATGATGTCCGGCCCAGGCAGGTATTCGGTGACCAGGTAGGCGCGGCTGCGCAACCACAGGAATCGTTTCTCCAGCACCGCCAGCGGCTTGGGTGTGGCGAAGCCCAGGAAGGCCAGGCGGTTGCCTTCGCGCCAGGAGTGCCAGGCGCGGCTCGGGCGCCAGAAGCGCTTGAGCCAATGGGCAAAACCCTTGATGTTGTAGCGCTTGATCACCAGCGGCCGGCCGGCCACGTCGACCTTGGCCACGCTCGCCGCGCCACCGGTCTTGTACAGGTGACCCTGGTCGAGCAACGCATCGGCCTGCTCAAGCACCGGCACCATGGCGGCTTCTTCTTCGCGGCGGATCGCACGCAAGCCAAAAGCGCCGCGCACCACACTGAACAGCGTGCATTCGCGGCCGGTCTTGTCCAGGTAGTCTCTCAAGCGCCAGGCGCTGACTTTACGCACCTGTTTTTCCAGGGCTTGCATTGGCAAGGCGTGTTCGCCGTTGGCCAGCAAGTAATACACCAGCAACTCCTCGGTAAAGGGCTCGAGGTTTTTCGGCAGTTGGGCGAAGAACACACCGAGGTTCTCCAGCACTCGATTGCGCGATAGCGCCTTGCCCGCCTCTTCGACACGAATGCCGGCGCCATCGATCAGATACAGCTTGCCATCCTTGCGCAACAAGTTGTCCAGGTGCAGGTCTTCTTGCCACAGGCCCTTGGCATGCATCTGGGCGATCGCGCCCAGCGCTTCGGCGAGCACAGCGGTTTGTTCGTCCGCCAACGGCGGCAGGTTTTCGACGGCGAGCCAAGCGTCGGACAGGCTTTGGGCCCCCTCGATAAATTCAAACAGCAGCCAACCACCCTCGCCGTCCTGCAAGCCATCGGCCAGCAGCAACGGCGTGGTCAGGCCTTGCTCAGCCAACAGACGCACACCCGTGAGCTCACGCTGAAAATGCCGCGCCGCCTTGCTGCCCACCAACAACTTGGCCAACACCGGGCGACCACGCCACACGGCGGCACCCACGTAGCGCTGCCCCGGCAACACCCGCAGCAGGCTCAGCAATTGCAATTGCCCAGGGCCGGCGGCATCCGCCAGGTCGAGGGTCAGTGGCAGGCTGGGGGTACGCCCAGCCGTTTTCAGCTCGGATAAACGCATCAGCGGTTCTCCTTGTGGCTGCGGCGCGCGGTCAGGCGCTGGTGCCAAGTGGACACCAGGGCACCGTCCTCGGGCTGCTCAAGGTACGCCGCCAGCAGTTGGCGCACCTGCGCATCCGACCATTGCGGCGCACGGCGCAGCAGCGGTTCCAGGTCCTTGACCCGGTCACGCCAGCCAAACAACAGCGGGCGGGTTTTCTCCAGGTCGATCAACTGTGCGGCATACCCCTCACCGGCAGGCTGCAGGAAAATATGCTTGGGGTAAAAACAGCCATGCACCTGCCCGACGCTGTGCAGATGACGCGCCAGCTTGCCGCAGGCCAACAGGATCGCACTGTGCTGGGCTGCGCTTAATTGCGCCCACTGCTCCAGCAACGAATCCAGGTCATTCCAGCCATCCAGCGCACGGGTGAGCAGCATCGCCCGGCGCTCACCCTTGACCTTGCGCTCTCCGAAGAACGCCGCTTGCAGGGCCGGGATGCCGAGCTTTCGATACAGGCTGATGTTGCGAAACTCGCGGGCAAAACTCGGCTCGCCAAACGGCCGGTGCAAGGTGCGTGTGAGGTAGTTGCTCTGGCGCTTGAGGTAGTAGCCTTGCCCCTCAAGCTCCAGGCGATACACGCTGCTCCAACCGTCGCCGCTGGTGTTCGGCTCGTCCACCGCATCCAGTTGCTTGGCCCACAGGGCGTCGAAGGTCGCCAGGCCGTTGCGCTCAAGCAGAGCGCGGTCTTCAGCCGCCAGGAAGTCACTCATTCGCGTCCCTCGAAAAACTTCACCACATGGCGAATTCGCTGTTTGTCCGACGCGGTCAGGTGCGCGCGCTGGCGATATTGCAGGTAGAAACGCAGGCGCTGGGTGGCCGACAAGTGATACTTGGCGACTTTGTCCAGGCAGGCCAAGTCCTTGGTGATGCGGTACTTGAGCCAGAAGCCGCGCCAGAAATCACCGTTGGGGCAGTCGATCAGGTACAGGGTGCGCTGATCGTCCACCAGCAGGTTGCGCCACTTCAAGTCGTTATGGGTGAAGCGGTGATCGTGCATGGTGCGCGTGTATTCGGCGAGCTGGCGGCTGATGCCATCGACCCACCGGGGGTCTTTGAGGCGCTCATCGTGACGCTCGGCCAGCACCGACAGATCTTCGGTCTTGGGCAGTTCACGGGTGATCATGGCGCCACGGTTATAGGCCAGGCCCTTGCGGTCCAGGCCCCAGGCCACCACGTCGGCGGTGGGGATGCCCCACTTGGCGAAACGCTTGAGGTTCTGCCATTCGGACTTCACCCGCGGCCGACCCAGGTAACGACGCAGGCCCTTGCCGGCACCTACGTAGCGCTTGACGTAATAATTGACCCCGTCACGCTCCACCCGAATCACTTCCGACAACGGGTCGCGGGTCAGCCGCTCGCCTTGCAAGGCGAACACCGCGTCCAGGCTTCCAAAGTCATCCGCCAGGGCGGCGTAGGCAGGTTCCAGATTCCAACCCGCCATCAGATCGCATCCCCGTATCGTTGTTTACGCGCATACAGCTTTGCTGCCATGCGTTCCAGCGCAGACAACAGCGCGGTTTGCTCCGCCAGGATCTGGCGCAGCGGCTGCTGGAAATAGGCCTTGAGAAAACGCAGCTTGTCGCGCTGGGTCAAGCCGATCTCCAACGCGGAGTAATACAGGCCGGCCAAGTCTTTGTTGCGCCAGCGCACGGGGATCGTCGCACGCACCTGGGCACGGTGCAGGTCGATCACCGACAGCTTGAGGTTGTCGACACTGATGGGCCGGTCGGTGTGCAGCAGGAAATGGCAGAGGTAGCAGTCACGGTGGTTGACGCCACCGCGGTGCATCGCGCCCACGGTACGCGCCAGCTCAAGGGTCAAGGCATGCTTGATCGACGGCACGGGCGGTTGCTTGACCCAGTCGAGGGTCAGGTCTTCCAGGCTGATGATGGGGGTCAGTTCCTGGGTGATGATGAACGAGTGCTGGTCGGCCGGGTTGCTGCCTTTTTCACCGAACGCCACGGCGGTCATGGTCGGTACACCAAGCGCCTGCAAGCGCTGGATCGCCACCCACTCCTGGCCCGCGCCCAACACCGGCAATTTGGCAGTAACCAGGTTCTTGAGGATTTCGCCCCAGCCGATCCCACGGTGGATCTTCACAAAATAAGGCTGGCCCTCGACCACCGTACGCAACGTACGGCGAGCGGCCAGCTCGCGGAACACCTGGCCTTCCAGCTTCTCGACCTCGGCGAACGCATCGCGTCCGGCCCAGAGGGTCTTGAAGGGTTCGGCTAGAATCAACTTCATCGGTTTGGCTCCGCCAGAATCAGGTCCGCAGCGTACTGCGGCATGCTAAAGAGGTCGGCCGTCTCGGCGAAGGCCAGACCATTGCGACTCCAGGTCGCACGCGCTTGTGGGTCGTCGAGCATATCGACCAGATACTGGTTGAGCTGGGTTTGCTCGAACGGCTCGTCCAACACCCGGCCGCTCTGGGCCTTGTCGATGTAGAACGCATAGCCGCACACCTGGCTCACCAGTACCGGGAGGCCGGCGACCACCGCTTCGACCAGCACCATGCCGGCCGCCTCGTTGTACGCGGGGTGAATCAACAGGTCCGCCCCCAGCAGGAAACGCGGAATATCATTGCGGCCCTTGAAGAACTGCACCTGGTCGCCCAGGCCCAGCGCCGCGCTCTGCAATTGGAATACTTTGGGGTCGTCCTGGCCGATTACAAATAGCCGGGTACGTTTCTTCAGCCGCGAAGGCAGTGCGGCCAGCGCCTTGAGGCTGCGGTCGACGCCCTTGGTCTTGAACCCCGAACCGATTTGCACCAACAGCAAATCGTCTTCGGCCAAGCCGAATTCAGCGCGGAACTCGGCGCGGATCTCGGCGGCGTTCGGCGGGGCGCGGCGGTCGCGGGCAATACCCGGTGGCAACAGGTGAAAACGCTCGGCCTGGGTGCCGTAATACTGGGTAAACAGCTGTTGCTGATGCTCGGACAACACCATGATCTGCGTCTTGGCGTTTTTATCGAACACGGCGCGCTCGTATTCGGCAAAGTGCTTGTAGCGCCCGAACCAGCGATACATCGGGTTGCGCAGTGTCTGGGCCTTGTCCTCGAACACACCGTCGGCGGCAAAATACAGGTCCAACCCCGGCATCTTGTTGAAGCCCACCACGCGGTCCACTGGGCGCTTGGCCAGGTCGGCCTGGATCCAGGCGTAGAGCTTTTCGTTGCGGCGGTGGTTGACCAAGGCCTTGACCGGCGCCACCAGCACCTCAAAGCCTGGCGGGATATCGCCTTCCCAGATCAGGGTGTACACCCGAATGCTGTGGCCGCGCTGCTGGCATTCCAGGGCGATGCGCATGAAGTCGCGCTGCAGGCCACCGAAAGGAAAGTACTTGTACAGAACAAAAGCCAGTTGCATCAGTGCTGCTCCTCGGCCAGTAACAACGTGCTCAGCCGGCTTGCGACACGCTCAGGGTTCAAGCGCGTGAAGCACAGGGGCGACTCGCGTGCGATGTCGAACCGCCGCAGGTCGTCGGCAGTGGGTTGATAAGTGCACTGTTTTTGCAGGCAAGGCGCACACGGCCAGTCGCTGGCCAAGTGAATCTGGCCCTTGCCGTAGGCACCGGTGAGGCCTGGGTTGGTGGGGCCGAACAGGGAAATGGTCGGCACGTCCAATGCCGCCGCCAAGTGGCCAAGGCCGGTGTCGACGGCCACGCAGGCACGGGCGCTCGCCAAGACACGGGCAACGCCCGCCAGGTTGAGCTTGGGCAACACTTCGGCGTTGGGCAGGCCGAGGGCCAGGCGTTCGGCCCGCGCCTTTTCGGCGGCGTTGCCCCACGGCAGCTTTACATCGACGCCCAAACGGCCCATGCGTTCGGCCAGCTCGCGCCAATAGGCTTCGGGCCAGTGCTTGGTGTCCCAGGTAGTACCGTGCAGCAGCAATACGAACGGTTTTTTCGGCGGCAGGCCAAGCAGCTTTTCAACGCTCAGGCCGTAGTCGCCCAGGCGTTGGGGCAGGTCGTAGCCCAGCGCCACGGCGAACAGCTGGCGCAAGCGCTCCACCGCATGCTGCCCACGGGCCACGGCCAGGCGCCGCGAATAAAAGCGCGCAGCCAGGGGTTCACGCGCAGAATCTTTGTCGAAGCCGGCGATGGGCGCCCGCACATAGCGGGTCAGCCAGGCGCTTTTGAGCAAGCCCTGGGCATCGATCACCAGGTCATATTTGGTCGACTGCACCGCCTGCTTGAACCGCCGCCATTCACCGCTCTTGATGGTTTGCCAGAGGTTCTTGCGCCAGCGGCGAATCGCTACCGGGATGACCTTGTCGACCGCCGGGTGCCAGGTTGGGATTTCGGCAAAGCCTTCTTCCACCACCCAGTCGAACCGAATGCCGGGAATCGCCCGTGCTGCATCAGTGAGGGCCGGCAAGGCATGGATCACGTCGCCCAGGGATGAGGTCTTGATTACCAGAACCCGCAACTCAGTGAACCTCGACCACGTCGCCCTGCAAACGCTGCAAGGCATCGGTTACCGGCTGGGGCAGCAACTGGCGCAGGCAGTTGTAGTGGCCGAAGCGGCAGGTGCGGTCAAAACACGGACTGCAATCCAGACCCAGGCGCACCACTTCGACCTTGTCGGCCAACGGCGGAGTGAAGCCTGGGGATGTGGAGCCGTACACGGCCACCAGCGGACGGTTCAGCGCCGCCGCCACATGCATCAGGCCGGAATCGTTGGACACCACCGAGTCGGCGCACGACAACAGGTCGATGGCCTCAGCCAGGGACGTGTCGCCACTGAGGTTCACCGCTTCTTCACGCAGGCCGGGTATAAGGCGCTGGCGAATGTCTTCGCCCACCGAATGATCGTTCTTGGAACCGAACAACCACACCTGCCAGCCTTCGCGGATCTTGGTATCAGCGACTTTGGCGTAATGCTCCGACGGCCAGCGCTTGGACTCGCCAAACTCGGCGCCAGGGCACAAGGCCAATACGGGCCGATCCAGGGTGAGGCCGAACTTGGCCAGCGCCGCGTCGCGGGTCACCGGGTCGATCTGCAAGCTGGGGCGTGGGTACGGCTTGGGCAGTTCAGCACCCGGCTCGTAGGCCAAAGCCATAAAGCGTTCGATCATCAACGGGTAACGGGCTTTATCCAGGGTGCGCACGTCGTTGAGCAGCACATAGCGAAACTCGCCGCGCCAGCCGGTGCGCTTGGGGATACCGGCAAAGTACGGCACCAGCGCCGACTTCAGCGAGTTAGGCAGCAGGATCGCCTGGTCGTACTGGCCCGCCATGGACTTGCCGATGCGTCGGCGGGTCGCCAACTCCAGGGCACCGTGGCCGAGCGGGAAGCTCAAGGCCTTGCGCACCTCGGGCATGCGCTCAAGGATCGGCCGGCTCCACTCAGGGGCGAGCACGTCGATCTGGCAGTCTGGATAGCGCAGGCGCAGGCACTGAAACAGTGTCTGTGCCATCACCATGTCACCGACCCAACTGGGCCCAACGATCAGAATATTCATGTAGTTTCCACAAACGATGCGGGGAGGCCTATGCCTCCCCGCCTCGATAATGACTGTAGATCGCGGTGCGCCAGGGAGCATCTTTATGTGGGAGCTGGCTTGCCTGCGATCGCATCACCTCGGTATCCCTGATAAACCGAGGCGCCTGCATCGCGGGCAAGCCCGGCTCCCACATTAATCCGCATCCCATATAAAAATTGGCGTCGCCAATCAGTCGAGTTTCAATTTAAGCCCAGCGCCTGCCAGATTCGCATCACCTGTCGCCGCTCGTCGGCGAACTGGTCCCCGGCTACCGTACCGGCCTCGTTCTGCAAAGCCTGGCGGTGCGCGGCTGAGCGATAAGCCTTGTACACTTCACGCAGCAAATGGGCATCGGCGGCGGGCATCAGCCCGACCTGCTCCAGGCCCTCCAGAATGCGGATATTGTCGGTGTAGCGCAGCAACGATGGATGTTGCGCAGACCACGCCAAAGCCGCGTATTGCACCATAAATTCAATATCGACGATACCTCCGGCGTCCTGCTTGAGGTCGAACAGCGCCGTGGCCTCGAAGGCATTGGCGCCCCTGCCGGCCGTCGTGGCCTTGGTGCCCAGGTTGTCACGCATCTTGGCACGCATCTCGCTGACCTCCTGGCGCAGCTTCTCCAAGTCCCGCTCACGCCCCAACACGTTAGCCCGTACCTGCTCGAACGCCTGGCCCACATCCTGGCTGCCCACCAGTACCCGCGCGCGGATCAGGGCCTGATGTTCCCAGGTCCAGGCTTCATTTTGTTGATACCGATCAAACGCCCCCAGGGAACTCACCAACAAGCCGGATGCGCCGGAAGGTCGCAGGCGCATGTCCACTTCATACAGCTGGCCGGAGTTGGTCTGGGTGGTCAGCAGGTGAATGATGCGCTGGCCCAGGCGTGTAAAGAATTGCGCGCCATCGATCGGCTTGGCACCGTCCGTCTCGGCCTGGGGGTCGCCGTCATGGATAAACACCAGGTCCAGGTCCGAACCATGCCCCAGTTCGATGCCGCCCACTTTCCCATAACCGACAATGATGAACCCAGGATCGCACAGGGTGCCGTCCAGTCGCTGCGGCGAGCCGTGACGGGCGACGGTCTGGCGCCAGGCCAGGGCCAGCACTTGTTCAAGAATCGCTTCGGCCAGCCAGGTGAGGTAGTCGCTGACCTTCATCAACGGCAGGCTGCCGGCGATTTCCGAGGCGGCCACCCGCAGGCGGTGCGCCAGTTTGAAATGGCGCAAGGCTTCCATTTGCTGCTCAAGGTCATCTTCGGGAATGCGCGTGAGGCGCTCGCGCAACTCAGCGGCCAGCTCCGGCGCCAGCGGCGGCTTGAACAAGCGGCCTTCGTTGAGCAATTCATCCAGCAGCAGCGGAAAACGGGTGATCTGTTCGGCGATCCAAGGGCTGGCCGCGCACAATGTCAGCAGGCGACGCAGGGCGTCGGGGTTCTCAGTCAGCAACACCAGGTAGGCCGAACGCCGGGCCACGGCTTCCACCAGCGGCAACACGCGCTCCAGTACCAGGTCGGGGTTGGCATGTTCAACGGCCTGGGCCAGCAGGCGCGGGATAAACGCATCCAGGCGCTCACGCCCCAGGCGCTGCATGGCGCGCAACTGCGGGCTGGCACGCAGGCTGGCCAACGCCTTGAGGGCCTTGGGGGCATCGGTGAAACCACCTTCACTCAGTTGACGGCACGCCGCGTCGTCATCCTGGGATTCCTCCCACAGTGGCAACCATTCACCACCGACCACCAATTCGCTTTCTTCGCCTTCTTCCTCATCAGGGTCGGCAATCACCTGGCGAAAGTGCCAGTCCACGCGACCACGCCAGTACATCAGGCGCTCGTGGAACGCGGCCCAGTCACTGAAGCCCAGCATAAAGGCAATGCGCGCCTGGTCTTCGGGCCTGTCCGGCAGCATTTGCGTCTGGCGGTCGGCAATCGCCTGGATCGCATGCTCGGTGTAGCGCAGGAACTCGTAACCGCTGCGCAGCTCGCTGATCACCGCTGCGGGCAAATAACCCTGGCCTTCCAGCGTGCCCAGCACGTTCAACAGCGGGCGTTGCTGCAGGCTGAGGTCGCGGCCGCCATGGATCAGTTGGAATGCCTGCGCGATAAATTCCACCTCACGAATGCCGCCCGCGCCCAGCTTGATATTGTCGGCCATGCCCTTGCGCCGTACTTCCTGCTGGATCAGTTGCTTCATGGTGCGCAGCGCTTCGATGGCCGAGAAGTCCAGATAACGGCGGTAGACAAACGGGCGCAGCATGTCGAGCAGTTGCGCGCCAGCCGCCTGGTCGCCGGCCACCACCCGCGCCTTGATCATGGCGTAGCGCTCCCAGTCCCGGCCCTGGTCCTGGTAGTACTGCTCCAGCGCGTTGAAGCTCAGCACCAGGGCGCCGGCCGAACCGTAGGGGCGCAGGCGCATGTCGACGCGGAAGACAAAACCGTCGACGGTCATCGGGTCCAGGGCCTTGATCAGTTTTTGACCCAGGCGAATAAAGAACTCCTGATTATCCAGGGCGCGCTTCACGCCCACCGTCTCGCCGCCCTCGGGGTAGGCGAAGATCAGGTCGATATCCGACGACAGGTTCAGCTCCACTGCACCGAGCTTGCCCATGCCGAGGATGACCATGTGCTGCGCCTCGCCGCTGCGTGCGCCGGTCGGCGTGCCGAACTGGGCACAATGGCGCTGGTACAGCCATTGATAGGCCTGGTCGATGCAGGCGTCGGCCATGTCGGACAGGTCGCGACAGGTTTGCACCAGGTCGGCCTGGCGTGTGAGGTCGCGCCAGATGATGCGCACCTGCTGGCGCGTACGTTGGCGGCGCAGCACGCGGCCCAGTTCATCTTCTGTTTCGGCCTGTTGCACGGCACCGGCTATCTGGCTGCATAGCTCGCCGGGCGCAAAGCCGCGGTCCAGCTCGCCCCAGGCCACCAGCTCCAGCAACATCAAAGGGTCACGAACACTCTGTTCAATGACGAAATCACTGGCGGCGCACACGCGGACGAAGTCGGCCCACCGTTGCGGCGTCCACGCAGAAAGGCCATGATCGTCATCCAGCGCGGCCACCGCGTCACGAAATGACTGCTCGGCCCGGTTGGCGTAAGGCAACAGAATGGCCGGCAGTTCGGCCAGCGTTGGAAGGCTCATGGTCTATCCTTGATCGGCGTGTAAATGGCGTGTAGTTGTGAAGGCAAGAGCCATGCTCGGTGAAGGACTGTCGAACAAAGGTTAGAAATAGCTGAAATTAAATTAATCTTGGCAGGCAACATCAAAGTTTCACCTTTTCTTGTTCGCAATAGACCAACAATAACGATTATGCTCACCAGCAAGACCGAGCCATACGCTCAGTCTTGTGTAGTTTTACTACTCGTATATACATTCGAAAGGCTGAAATGGCCGACGATTTGTAGTAAAACTACAGGACGCCGAAGCAACCTTCGGCCATCCAAGAATTTATGTCGTCTGCCCACAAGGCCAGTCGCAAACTTCAGGCAACCGATTCTGGTAGCCTTTCCGCCCTGGAGCAAGCCATGCAAGACCTCGATCCCGTCGAAACCCAGGAATGGCTGGACGCCCTGGAATCGGTTCTCGACAAAGAAGGCGAAGACCGTGCTCACTACCTGATGACCCGTATGGGCGAACTCGCGACCCGCAGCGGCTCGCAACTGCCTTACGCCATCACTACGCCATACCGCAACACCATCCCCGTTACCCACGAAGCACGCATGCCTGGCGACCTGTTCATGGAACGCCGCATTCGCTCGCTGGTACGTTGGAACGCCATGGCGATGGTAATGCGCACGAACTTGAAAGATTCGGACCTGGGCGGTCACATCTCCAGCTTCGCTTCCAGCGCAACCCTGTATGACATCGGCTTCAACTACTTCTTCCAGGCCCCGACCGACGAACACGGCGGCGACCTGATCTACTTCCAGGGCCACACCTCGCCAGGCGTCTACGCCCGTGCGTTCATGGAAGGTCGCATCAGCGAAGAACAAATGAACAACTTCCGCCAGGAAGTCGACGGTCAGGGCCTGTCGTCCTACCCTCACCCTTGGCTGATGCCTGACTTCTGGCAGTTCCCGACCGTTTCCATGGGCCTTGGCCCGATCCAGGCGATCTACCAGGCACGCTTCATGAAGTACCTGGAAGCCCGTGGGTTCATCCCGGAAGGCAAGCAGAAAGTCTGGTGCTTCCTGGGCGACGGCGAGTGCGACGAACCGGAATCCCTGGGCGCCATCTCCCTGGCCGGCCGCGAGAAGCTCGACAACCTGATCTTCGTCATCAACTGCAACCTGCAGCGCCTCGACGGCCCGGTTCGCGGCAACGGCAAGATCATCCAGGAACTCGAAGGCGTGTTCCGCGGTGCTCAGTGGAACGTGACCAAAGTCATCTGGGGCCGTTTCTGGGACCCACTGCTGGCCAAGGACGTCGACGGTATCCTGCAACGCCGCATGGACGAAGTCATCGACGGCGAGTACCAGAACTACAAGGCCAAAGACGGCGCGTTCGTTCGCGAGCACTTTTTCAACACGCCTGAACTCAAGGCCATGGTTGCCGACCTGTCCGACGACGAAATCTGGAAGCTCAACCGTGGCGGCCACGACCCGTACAAGGTCTACGCGGCGTACCACGAAGCGGTCAACCACAAAGAACAACCCACCGTCATCCTGGCCAAGACCATCAAGGGTTATGGCACCGGTGCCGGCGAAGCGAAGAACACCGCGCACAACACCAAGAAAGTCGATGTCGACAGCCTGAAGTTGTTCCGCGACCGCTTCGACATCCCGGTCAAGGACGAAGAGCTGGAGAACCTGCCGTTCTTCAAGCCAGAGCCAAACAGCGCCGAAGCCCGCTACCTGAGCGAGCGTCGCAGCGCACTGGGCGGTTTCGTACCACAGCGCCGCGCCAACAGCTTCAGCGTACCGACGCCAGACCTGAGCACCCTCAAGGCTATCCTTGACGGCTCGGGCGACCGTGAAATCTCCACCACCATGGCCTTCGTGCGCATCCTGGCGCAGCTGGTCAAGGACAAGGACATCGGCCCGCGCATCGTCCCGATCATTCCGGACGAAGCCCGTACCTTCGGTATGGAAGGCATGTTCCGTCAGTTGGGCATCTACTCCTCCGTCGGCCAGCTCTACGAGCCAGTCGATAAAGACCAGGTGATGTTCTACAAGGAAGACAAGAAGGGCCAGATCCTCGAAGAAGGCATCAACGAAGCGGGCGCCATGAGCTCCTTCATCGCTGCCGGTACTTCGTACTCCAGCCACAACCAGCCAATGCTGCCGTTCTACATCTTCTACTCGATGTTCGGCTTCCAGCGTATCGGCGACCTGGCTTGGGCCGCTGGCGACAGCCGCACCCGTGGCTTCCTGATCGGCGGCACCGCCGGCCGCACCACGCTGAACGGCGAAGGCCTGCAACATGAAGACGGTCACAGCCACATCCTGGCTGCCACCATCCCGAACTGCCGCACCTTTGATCCAACCTACGGCTATGAGCTGGCGGTGATCATCCAGGACGGCATGAAGAAGATGACCGAAGAGCAGCAGGACGTTTTCTACTACATCACCGTGATGAACGAGTCCTACCAGCAGCCAGCCATGCCGGCCGGTGTGGAAGAAGGCATCATCAAGGGCATGTACCTGCTCGAAGAAGACACCAAGGAAGCGGCGCACCACGTACAGCTGATGGGCTCCGGCACTATCCTGCGTGAAGTACGTGAAGCGGCGAAGATCCTGCGCGACGAGTTCAACGTCGGTGCCGACGTATGGAGCGTCACCAGCTTCAACGAACTGCGTCGCGATGGCCTGGCCGTAGAGCGCAGCAACCGCCTGCACCCTGGCCAGAAACCAGCCAAGAGCTACGTCGAAGAGTGCCTGGCCGGCCGTAAAGGTCCAGTCATTGCCTCTACCGACTACATGAAACTGTTTGCTGAACAAATTCGCCAGTGGGTCCCGTCCAAGGAATTCAAAGTCCTGGGCACCGATGGTTTCGGCCGCAGTGACAGCCGCAAGAAGCTGCGTCACTTCTTCGAAGTCGACCGTCACTTCGTGGTGTTGGCAGCCCTGGAAGCCTTGGCTGACCGTGGTGAGATCGAACCCAAGGTGGTGGCTGACGCTATCGTCAAGTTCGGGATCAACCCGGAAAAACGCAACCCACTGGACTGCTGAGGAGATTTTTTGTGAGCGAACTCATTCGCGTACCTGACATCGGCAGCGGTGAAGGTGAAGTAATCGAGCTGTTTGTGAAGGTCGGCGACACCGTCGAAGCCGACCAGAGCATCCTGACCCTCGAGTCGGACAAGGCGAGCATGGAAATCCCTGCTCCCAAGGCCGGCGTGGTCAAAAGCCTGAAAGTGAAGCTGGGCGACCGTCTGAAAGAAGGCGACGAACTGCTGGAGCTGGAAATCGAAGGCGCTGCTGATGCAGCCCCTGCGGCCGCGGCTCCGGCCGCCGCCGCACCTGCACCTGCTGCTGAAAAGCCTGCCGCTGCCGAGGCTGCTCCAGCCCCGGCCGCTGCACCTGCCGCCGCGACCGTCCAGGACATTCACGTCCCGGACATCGGTTCGTCGGGCAAGGCCAAGATCATCGAGCTGCTGGTCAAGGTCGGCGACACCGTCGAAGCCGACCAGTCGCTGATCACCCTGGAGTCCGACAAGGCTTCCATGGAAATCCCATCGCCGGCTGCCGGCGTGGTGGAAAGCATCGCGGTCAAGCTGGAAGACGAAGTCGGCACCGGTGACTTCATCCTCAAGCTCAAAGTACAAGGTGCTGCGCCAGCCGCCGCACCAGCACCGGCTGCTGCTCCGGCTGCCAAGGCTGAAGCGGCACCTGCCGCTGCTGCCCCTGCTCCGGCCGCAAAAGCCGAAGCTGCGCCAGCCCCTGCGGCTGCTGCGCCTGCGCCAAGCGGTGCCAAGGTTCACGCCGGCCCAGCCGTGCGTCAGCTGGCCCGTGAATTTGGCGTCGAGCTGAGCGCTGTTGCAGCCAGCGGCCCTCACGGCCGTGTGCTGAAGGAAGACGTGCAGGTTTACGTCAAAGCCATGATGCAAAAAGCCAAGGAAGCTCCGGCTGCCGGCGGCGCTACCGGTGGTTCGGGCATTCCGCCGATCCGCACCGTGGATTTCAGCCGTTTCGGCGAAATCGAAGAAGTGCCGATGACCCGCCTGATGCAAATCGGCGCGGCAGGCCTGCACGCCAGCTGGCTGAACATCCCGCACGTGACTCAGTTCGACCAGGCCGATATCACCGACCTGGAAGCGTTCCGCGTTGCGCAGAAAGCCGTGGCCGAGAAGGCCGGCGTGAAGCTGACCGTGCTGCCACTGCTGCTCAAGGCCTGTGCACACCTGCTCAAGGAACTGCCGGACTTCAACAGCTCGCTGGCGCCAAGCGGCAAGGCGATCATTCGCAAGAAGTACGTGCACATCGGCTTTGCGGTCGACACCCCGGATGGCCTGCTGGTACCGGTCATCAAGAACGTCGACCAGAAGAGCCTGCTGCAACTCGCTGGCGAAGCGGCTGCGCTGGCTGCCAAGGCCCGCGACAAGAAGCTCACCCCGGACGACATGCAGGGCGCTTGCTTCACCATCTCCAGCCTCGGCCACATTGGCGGCACTGGCTTCACGCCAATCGTCAACGCGCCGGAAGTGGCGATCCTGGGTGTGTCCAAGGCCACCATCCAGCCTGTGTGGGACGGTAAAGCGTTCCAACCCAAGCTGATGCTGCCACTGTCGCTGTCCTACGATCACCGTGTGATCAACGGCGCCGCGGCTGCGCGCTTCACCCAGCGCCTGAGCCAGTTGCTGAACGACATCCGCACCATCCTGCTGTAAGTCGCAGGGCCTTCCTGTTGCCGGGAAGGCCCTTGCCACACCGATTTCCGAGCGCCACGCTCGTACCTCAACCCCGCCACTTGGCGGGGCTTTTTTTGCCTGTATTTTGTAGGAGCGAGCTTGCTGTGGCGAGGGAGCTTGCTCCCGCTGGAGTGCGAAGCGCTCCCAAGATTTTGGGGCCGCTGCGCAGCCCAGCGCAAGCAAGCTTGCTCGCCACACGCAAGCACCCTACCTGCGTCAACGCACCACCGATCACCCCAATTACAGAAATCCCTTGCGCGGCCGATAACAGGCTTATAGCACTTAGCCTTCATCCTCTCTTGTCACTGCGTCCTGCATGATGCAACCTTGCCGCAGTCGACAGTCAAGAGGGCGTGAGCCCAGCGCAGTGCGCATTTTCCCAAGCGAGTTTCCCCATGAAAAGCCAACCCGATGTCGCCCGTATGGCGGCCGAGGTAGTGACGCAATTACCGGTGCCTTCGCGCCTCGGTATGCTGCGTTTCGAGCGGCTTAATGAGGCAAGCTGGGCCCTGCTCTACCTCGATCCCAATTGCGAACGCCAGTTCGGCCTGCCGGCGGTTGAACTCTGCGCCTTGATCGGCACACCCTACGCCAGCCTGATGGAACCCCAGGCGCGCTACCAGTTGCACGATGCGATCCAGCAGCAACTGGCCCACAGCCCCCATTATCTGGTGCGCTACAACCTGCACACCCATGACGGCCCGCTGAGCGTGCTGGAGATGGGCGAGGCCTACAAACAACATAACCGCCACCTGGTGCGCGGCTACCTGATGGTGGTCGAGGGGCTGTTCAGCGAGACCAGCGCACCCGCCCCGACGGTCGACCTGGAAAACCAGAACAGCCGCCTGCAAATCGCCCTGGAGCTCAACCAGCGAGCGCAGCAGGAGCAGTTGCAACACCTGGAGCGAGTGCGCGCCCAGCAAGAACTGATCCTGCTGCTGGCGCGCCAACGCTACACAACGCCAAATTCCCTGCAAGAAGCCGCTGAACTCATCACGCGCAGCGCCTGCGACATTTACCAGATCGACTGCGCCAGCATCTGGAACCTCGAAGGCCATCATCTGGTACCGATCTCCGCCTATCACCGCGCCGATCAACAACACCATCTGCCTGAAGCCATCGATGCCAGCGGCTTCCCGGATTACCTGGAAGCCCTGCACTCCAGCCGCGCGATCGACGCCACCCACGCCCTGCGCGACCCACGCACCCGGGAAATGGCTGAAAGCCTGCGCGCCAAGGACATCCACGCGATGCTCGACGCCAGCATCCGCGTCGACGGCCAGGTCGTCGGCGTGCTGTGCCTGGAGCAAGGTGGCAGCCCACGCGCCTGGCAGTCCGATGAAATCGCGTTCGCCGGCGAGCTGGCAGACCAGTTCGCCCAAGTCATCAACAACCACAACCGCCGCACTGCCACCAGCGCCCTGCACCTGTTCCAGCGCGCCGTGGAGCAAAGCGCCAACGCGTTTTTGCTGGTCAATTGCGACGGCGTGGTGGAGTACGTCAACCCCAGCTTCACCGCGATTACCCAATACAGCGCCGAAGAAGTCCACGGCCATCGCCTGGCCCAACTGCCAGCCCTGGAAAACCTCAGCGAATTGCTGTTCGACGCGCCTTCGGCCTTGGCCAAAAGCAACAGCTGGCAAGGCGAGTTCAAGAGCCGCCGCAAGAACCTGGAACCGTACTGGGGCCAGCTGTCGATTTCCAAGGTGTATGGCGACAACCGCGAGCTGACCCACTACATCGGCATCTACGAAGACATCACCCAGACCAAGCTGGCGCAACAGCGCATCGAACGCCTGGCCTACACCGACAACCTGACCAACCTGGGCAATCGCCCGGCGTTCATTCGCAACCTCGACGAGCGCTTTGCCCGCGACAGCGACAGCCCGATCAGCCTGCTGTTGGTGGACATCGACAACTTCAAGCGCATCAACGACAGCCTCGGCCACCAGACTGGCGACAAGTTGCTGATCAGCCTGGCGCGCCGCCTGCGCAACAGCTTGAGCAGCGGCGGCAGCCTGGCGCGTTTTGCCAGTAACGAATTCGCGGTGCTGTTGGACGATGCCGACCTTGAGACCGGCCAACTGGTGGCCAGCCAGTTGCTGACTACCCTCGACAAGCCGATGTTCGTCGACAACCAGTTGATCAGCGTCACCGGTTCCGTGGGCCTGGCCTGCGCGCCGCTGCATGGCCGCGACCCGCAGACCCTGATGCGCAACGCCGGCCTGGCCCTGCACAAGGCCAAAGCCAACGGTAAGCACCAAGTGCAAGTGTTTACCGAAGCGCTGAATGCCGAGGCCAGCTACAAGCTGTTCGTGGAAAACAACCTGCGCCGTGCCCTGACCCAGAACGAGCTGGACGTGTTCTACCAGCCCAAGCTATGCCTGCGCAGCGGTCGCCTGCTGGGCATGGAAGCACTGTTGCGCTGGAACCACCCGGAAAAAGGCATGATCCGCCCCGACCAGTTCATCAGCGTGGCTGAAGAAACCGGGCTGATTATCCCCATCGGCAAATGGATCGCGCGCCAGGCCTGCCGCATGAGCCGGCAATTGACGGCCGCAGGCCTGGGCAACTTGCAGGTGGCCATCAACCTGTCGCCCAAGCAATTTTCCGACCCGGACCTGGTGGCCTCGATTGCCACCATCCTCAAGGAGGAACAGCTGCCGGCCAACCTGCTGGAGCTGGAGCTGACCGAAGGCTTGCTGCTGGAAGCCACTGAAGATACGCGCCTGCAACTGGACCAGCTCAAGAGCTTCGGCCTGACCCTGGCGATGGACGACTTCGGTACCGGTTACTCGTCGCTGAGCTACTTGAAAAAATTCCCCATCGACATCATTAAGATTGATCGCAGCTTTATCCATGAAATCCCGGACAACCAGGACGACATGGAAATCACCTCGGCGGTGATCGCCATGGCCCACAACCTCAAACTCAAGGTCGTGGCCGAAGGCATCGAAACCGCTGAGCAGTTGGCGTTCCTGCGCCGGCACCGTTGCGACGTGGGCCAGGGCTACCTGTTCGACCGCCCGATCCCGGGTGCCGAGCTGATGCAGAGGCTTAAACGCTACCCGCGCGGGCCAATCGCCTGACAGCGCTGTAACACTCGGGCACACTGGCTGTCTGACAATTTACTGTTACTCAACCTGACGAGAGGACTGATCATGGTCTTGCGCTCGGAAATTCTGGTGAACAAAAACGTGCTGCCTACTCAAGAACAAGCGTTGCCTGGTCGTGAAACCCCGATGAAGTTACCGGAAACGCACTTCGTCAACGGCAACCCACTGCTGGGCCCGTTCCTGGATGACGTCGGCTTTGCGATCTTCGGCCTGGGCTGCTTCTGGGGCGCAGAACGCAAGTTCTGGCAGCGCGACGGCGTGGTCAGCACCGTGGTCGGCTACGCTGGCGGCTTTACGCCTAACCCCACTTATGAAGAAGTCTGCTCGGGCCTGACCGGCCATAGCGAAGTGGTGCTGGTGGTGTATGACCAGGCCAAGGTGAAATACGAAGACCTGCTGAAAATGTTCTGGGAACTGCACAACCCGACCCAGGGCATGCGCCAGGGCAACGACATCGGCAGCCAGTACCGTTCGGTGATCTACGCCACCACGCCTGAGCAACTGGCGGCAGCCAAGGCCAGTGCCGAGGCGTATCAGCAAGAGCTGAGCAAGGCCGGCCTGGGTGAGATCACCACGGAAATCGAAGAGGCCCCGACGGTGTACTTCGCCGAGGCGTATCACCAGCAGTACCTGGCGAAGAACCCCCAGGGCTACTGCGGGATCGGCGGCACGGGCGTGACCTGCCCGATCTGACCCCTGTGCCATGATCATTCCCACGCTCCGCGTGGGAATGCCGTACTGGATGCTCCGCGTCCGCTTTTAACATCGTGACGCGGAGCGTCACAGGCTGCGTTACCACGCGGAGCGCGGGAACGATCGGTTACTCGGCGATCAGCCAATCCATCTGCCAGCCACCCTGGGTCTGGCCCAGTTGCTTGGACAACCATGGCAGCAACTCACGCAATTCCTCTTCCAGGCCCCACGGCGGGTTGGCAATCGCCAGGCCCGAGCCGATAAGGGTATTGGGCGTGTCCAGCGGATGCACCAGCAACTCCACACGCAGCAGCTTCGGCGCACCGGTACCGGCCAGGTCCTGATAGAAACGGCGCAACATGCGCTGGTCTTTCACCGGGTACCAGATCGCCGCCACCGTCTGGCGCATACGGCTAACAGCCTCCTTGAGGGACGCGGCGCAACGCTGCATTTCGTCGAGTTTTTCAAACGGCGGGTCGATCAGCATCAGCGCGCGCTTTTCCGGCACTGGCAGCAAGGCCCGTGGCACGTGCCAGCCTTCGCCCAGGTGCACTTTGACGCGGCGATCACCCTTCATGTTGTCCTTGAGCAGCACGCCATCTTCAGGGTGCTTCTCGTTGAGCAGCACACGGTCCTGGGGCCGCGTGAGGCGGCGCGCCAGTTCCGGCGAGCCCGGGTAGTAGCGTAACTGGCCATCCGGGTTCATCTCGTGCAACACGCGCATGTAGTCGGCGGTCAGCGGCGGCAGGTCGCTTGCGCCCCACAGGCGGGCGATGCCTTCCAGGTACTCACCGGTGCGGTTGGCCTGGTCGCCCTGCAAGTCATACAAGCCAATGCCTGCGTGAGTGTCGAGGTAGGCGAACGGCTGTTCCTTGCGCGACATCAGGGCGATGAGGCGGGTCAAGGTCAGGTGTTTGAAGACATCGGCATGGTTGCCGGCGTGAAAGGCGTGACGATAATTCATGGTTGCTCCTGCGCAGGGGGCGAAGTTTACCTTCTACCGGTGCAAAGGTGCAGGGCCGCATGGCGGGCGGCACGGAAGTGACGCTATCGCCAGGGGCTCAACTGAGCTGCGAGGCAAGGTAATCAGCCAATGCACCAGGGCTGATTTGCGGCCTGCGTGCGAAGTAGGCGACTTTATGCTGCAAGGTTGCTGGCGTAAACGCGGTATAGAGGTCAGGACGCTGCTCTTGGAGCCATTGCAGCAGATTGTCGACCAGCACCTGTGGAGACTGTTGAGCCATATGCTTGAGCAACGATGCCGGTACCTGCCACCAGGGGCTGACTGGGGCCGCAGTGACTGGTTTGGCCGCCACCGACAGCGGCTGGCCGTTGATCAAGTAGCGCTGGAACACCGGTAGCACGCCCCCGGCCCCGTCGCCTAATGACTGCAACATCGGCAAAAGGTGCGCGCCGTCCCAGAAACGCAAAAACACCGGTTGGCTTTCCGGCAGGTACACCTGGGTCAAACCCTTCAAATGCGCGATCACCACCTCCAGCGGGCTGGACGAGACCGCCAGCCAGCCCCAATCCGGCGCTTGGGTGGTGGCTATCCAATCGAGAAAGGCACTGCTCGGCTCAACGACGCCAACGTAGGGCATGACCTCATCCCAGTCAGCGTAGGCCGTGTCCGCCCAGATCGGTCGCGGCATCTTTGCAGCGGCCGTGGCTTGCCAGGCGGCGAGCGGCTTGGCGTCGCTGGCATTGCCCAGCACGGCGTACAGCTGTTCATCAGGCTGCAACGGGTATTGCGCCAGCCAGGCATTGGGCGTCAAGAGCGCGGGCATCAGGACGCACTCCGTGTATGGGCGTCGATGTCGCATTGGCCGTTCTTGCAGCGCTCGCATTCTTCGCAGAACGGCGCGCTGCGTTTGAGGCTGAACACTTGTGCACGGCTTAACGGCGCGGGAACCGCTGCCAATACAGCCTCTTTCAACCCAGGCATTAACGGCGCCGGCGTCGGGGCAGGCGCGCTGCCGAGCTGGATCGGCACACTGCTGAAAATCCCGCCCGCTGACAATGTGATCGACTGCCCGCCCGCCTGGATCGTCACGCTGGCACCCGCATCAATGATGATGCTTTGCCCGGCCCCCAGCGCAATGATTTGCCCGGCACGCATGTGCTGCGAACCGCCAACCACCAGATGGTCATCCTGCTTGAGCTCGGTCAAACGGTTGCCGTGGGTGATGCGCTGCTCCTGGCCCTGCAACTCATGGCGCGACTCGCCGCCCACCTGCACGCGACGCTGGTTATCGACCTGTACCTGTTGGTCGTGCAAC
Source organism: Pseudomonas sp. NBRC 111138 (assembly GCF_001320835.1). NCBI lineage: Bacteria > Pseudomonadati > Pseudomonadota > Gammaproteobacteria > Pseudomonadales > Pseudomonadaceae > Pseudomonas > Pseudomonas sp. NBRC 111138. Next base: position 24,255 of record NZ_BCBO01000062.1, read on the forward strand.
ACATGCTGGGTCCAGTCCCGCTGGGCGCGCAGGTAGATTTCCTCGGCACCCTTGCGGTCCTCGATACGCAGTTCGTTGTAGCCACCACCGCCAGGGCTGCTCTGGCTACGCCAGAGACTACGGGTCTTGTCCGCGGGCAGGTCGAGGGGCACAGGCGTGGCGGCGTTGGGCAGGCACCCCACCACCAGCGGCATATCCATGTCGCCATTGACGAACCCCACCAGCACTTCCATGCCAACCCGGGGTATCAGCACCACGCCATAACGGTCATGGGCCCAGCCACTGGCGACCCGCAGCCAGCAACTGGAATGGTCGTTGTGCTCGCCGACACGATCCCAGGCCAGTTGCACCTTGACCCGGCCGTATTCGTCACAGTGAACCTCACTGTCAACCGGGCCGGTGACCACTGCACTTTGATATCCCGATACCGTCGGGCGCGGCTGCTCCGGCAAGGGCGGACGAAACACCGCATCCCATGGCGCGGCGACAAATGCGTTGCGATACCCTTGGCGCAGTTCCCCTCCGTCCTCCTCGGTGACCGCTTCCTCCAGCACCTGAGGCTGCTTGCCTTCATGGCGCACCTGCGTCACCAGCCACAGGTCGTTCCAGTCCTCACGGGGGTGCTCACGCAACTGCAGAAACCGGCCACTGGCCAACGCCGGCTCATCGCCCTGGCCATGGGCACTACGATAGTCGCTGCGGTACCGCTCCAGGCCACGCTGGGCGAGGCATCTGCCTTGGGCTCGGTCGGAAAACTTGCCGGGGTAGTGCTGCGCTTCAAGCTTGGGCAATGACTTGTCGACGGCTGCGCTTTCCAGCTCGACATGGGGTTTGCGAAAGTCGTAATCGCGAAGACTCAACGCCGTGGTGCAGGTCGCCAATTGCAAGGTGAAGCGCTTGATCGCAGGGTTAGCGGCGACCATTCCCGAACCAGGCCGGTACGGCGTGGGCTGATCTGCCTGGGCAAATACGGTCTGGTCATCGCCAAACACCAGCAGATGCCCTGCGGGGGAATGCTGGAAGTGATAGTGAATACCCAGCTCGGCACACAGGCGCTGGATGAACGCCAGGTCGCTCTCGCCGAACTGCACGCAATATTCACGCTCCGGGTAATCACCGCTCAACCGGAACTCAAAGCGATCACTGTGAATCCCCTGCCCTGCCAGCACCTGAGCAACAATCTGCGGCACCGTCTTATGCTGAAAAATGCGCTGGTGGCTGCTGTGTGCCAGGTACGCCAGATGCGGCGCAAGGCTGAGCTGGTAACGCGTCAGGCGCCGGCCCGAGTCGCCCTGGGCAACCCGATACACCAGGCCGTGAACGCCATGCCCCTGATCGTCGAAGCCCAAGTACACCTGGCGATGCAGCAAGCCCTCCAGGTCGATATCCGGCTGCTCGCTGACCAGCTCAAGTTCAAAACGATAGGGCTGGCTGATGGCCTCGGTGCCGTCGAACGCGAACACCTCGAAATCACTCGGCGCCCCATCCAGGGCCAGGGTAAATGCAGGTTGGTTGGCAGGAGCGAACATCCGGTGTTTCTCTGCGAAGGGTGGGCGGTCGATTCTGCACCAGCCGTTCGCCTTGCCGAGCGCTGCCTCGGCAAATAAGTAAGGTCCTACGTGAGCACCGCTGGAACCCACGAGCATCGACGGCAATTGCACCAATCAGCCCACACAAAAAAAGGCCCAGTGTCCTTCGGACGTGGGCCTTTCTTGTTCGTTCAGTAGGCGTTAAACGCCCAGCGAATTACTTGTTCAAGTTGTAATCTTTTTCCGCAGCATCAAAACGCTCGACCATGCCCACCGTCGGTGCGCCCATCTTGCTCACGAAGTAGATCGCCAGGCTGGCGAAGATGAAGCCTGGGATGATTTCGTACAGGCCCAGCAATTCGAAGTGCTTCCAAACGATCACGGTGATCGCGCCGACCAGGATGCCGGCCAGGGCGCCGTTGCGGGTCATGTGTTTCCAGATGACCGAGATCAGTACCACGGGGCCGAAGGCTGCACCGAAACCGGCCCAGGCGTAGCTGACCAGGCCCAGTACGCGGTTTTCCGGGTTGGCGGCCATGGCGATGGCGATCAAGGCCACTACCAGCACCATGATGCGACCGACCCATACCAGCTCAAGCTGGGAAGCGCCTTTGCGCAGGAACGCCTTGTAGAAGTCTTCCGTCAGGGCGCTGGAGCACACCAGCAGTTGGCAGCTCAGGGTGCTCATCACAGCCGCCAGAATGGCCGACAGCAACACACCGGCAACCCATGGGTTGAACAGGATTTTGGCCAGCTCGATAAACACACGCTCTGGGTTTTCAGTCACCGGGCCCGCCACTTCCGGGTGCGCCGAGAAGTAAGCGATACCGAAGAAGCCCACCGCCACGGTGCCGCCCAAGCACAGGATCATCCAGGTCATGGAGATGCGACGCGCCTTGGCGATCGACTTAACCGAGTCCGCCGCCATGAAGCGCGCGAGGATGTGCGGCTGGCCGAAGTAGCCCAGGCCCCAGCCCATCAACGAGATAACGCCGATGAAGGTGGTGTTTTTCAGCATGTCGAAGCTGGTCGGGTCCTTGGCTTCAATGGCCAGGAAGGTGGTGTCTACGCCGCCGGTGGCCAGCAGCACGATAATCGGCGTGAGGATCAGCGCGAAGATCATCAGCGTGGCTTGCACGGTGTCGGTCCAGCTGACTGCCAGGAAACCACCGATGAAGGTGTAGGCAATAGTCGCCGCAGCACCGGCCCACAGCGCGGTCTCGTAGGACATGCCGAAGGTGCTTTCGAACAGGCGGGCGCCGGCGACGATGCCGGAGGCGCAGTAGATGGTGAAGAACACCAGGATCACCACGGCGGAGATGATCCGCAGCAGGCCGCTTTTATCTTCGAAGCGGCTGGAGAAGTAATCCGGCAGGGTCAGGGCGTCGCCGTTGTGTTCGGTCTGCACGCGCAGGCGGCCGGCCACGAACAACCAGTTGAGGTAGGCACCGACGATCAGGCCGATGGCAATCCAGCTTTCCGACAGACCGGACATGTAGATCGCGCCCGGCAAGCCCATCAACAGCCAGCCGCTCATGTCGGAAGCACCGGCGGACAAGGCTGTCACCACGCTACCGAGGCTGCGACCGCCCAGGATGTAATCGGAAAGGTTGTTGGTGGAGCGATAGGCCATCAGGCCGATCAGCACCATTGCTGCGATGTAGATCACGAACGTGATCAGGGTTGGATTACTAACGCTCATAGGAGTGACGCCCTGGCTTTGTTTTTATGTAGCGACGGTCATGGGGACGGCCACCCGTGGATAACCGGATAGACGAACCTGCATGCCGCGCATTTATGACTGGCGTTTCCCCAGGAAAGCCGCCAGCCGATGAACCCACCCAGAGGGTTGGTTGCACCTTGGTGCGCGAATGCTATTCAACAAAGCAAATAAGGTGCAACCAGTTTCTGCCGATTAAGTTGCACCCAAGTGTGTTTTAGGACAAACGCGCTTTTTTTGCTCCTTTTCGGAGCAAGAACAGCCGATCTCAGAAGCAAATGCACCAGCGCGAAGCGGATTCGGTCGTGTGTTTATTTTTTTCCGATCAAGCGTCGAATATTTAACCAACAAAAGGGTTGCACCCGGTTGCACCTCAGGATGGGCAAAGCTAATCTTGCCGCCAGCAGATGCCACTCGGTAGTGGCACCCATGAGGATAAAAAAATGGCAACGACCACCCTTGGGGTCAAACTCGACGACCCGACCCGCGAACGCCTGAAGGCCGCCGCGACCTCCATTGATCGCACGCCGCACTGGCTGATCAAGCAGGCGATTTTCAATTACCTGGAGAAACTCGAGGGTGGTGCAACCCTGTCCGAGCTCAATGGCTTGAGCACCAAGGAGGCCGATGATGCCGGCGAGGTCCAGGCCGACCACGCCCACCAGTGCTTCCTTGAGTTCGCCGAGAGCATCCTGCCGCAATCGGTATTGCGTGCCGCAATCACCGCCGCTTACCGCCGCCCCGAGCCGGAAGTGGTACCGATGCTGATCGAACAGGCGCGCCTGCCGGCACCGATGGCCGAAGCCACCAACAAGCTGGCCGCGAGCATTGCCGAAAAACTGCGCAATCAGAAGAGTGCCGGCGGCCGTGCCGGTATTGTTCAGGGCCTGCTGCAAGAATTCTCCCTGTCGTCCCAGGAAGGCGTGGCGCTGATGTGCCTGGCCGAAGCGCTGCTGCGTATCCCGGACAAAGGCACCCGCGATGCGCTGATCCGCGACAAGATCAGCACCGGCAACTGGCAGCCCCACCTGGGCAACAGCCCATCGCTGTTCGTCAACGCCGCTACCTGGGGCCTGCTGCTGACTGGCAAGCTGGTGTCCACCCACAACGAAGCAGGCCTGACCTCGTCCCTGAGCCGCATCATCGGCAAGAGCGGCGAGCCGATGATCCGCAAGGGCGTCGACATGGCCATGCGCCTGATGGGCGAGCAGTTCGTCACCGGCGAAACCATCGCCGAAGCCTTGGCCAATGCGAGCAAATTCGAAGCCAAGGGCTTCCGCTATTCCTACGACATGCTCGGTGAAGCCGCACTCACCGAACACGACGCCCAGAAGTACCTGGCCTCGTACGAACAAGCCATTCATTCCATCGGCAAAGCCTCCCATGGCCGTGGGATCTATGAAGGCCCGGGCATCTCCATCAAGCTCTCCGCCCTGCACCCGCGCTACAGCCGTGCGCAGTACGAGCGCGTGATGGACGAGTTGTACCCGCGCCTGCTGTCGCTAACCTTGCTGGCCAAGCAGTACGACATCGGCCTGAACATCGACGCCGAAGAAGCCGACCGCCTGGAGCTGTCCCTGGACCTGCTCGAACGCCTGTGCTTCGAGCCGCAATTGACCGGCTGGAACGGCATCGGCTTTGTGATCCAGGCGTACCAGAAGCGTTGCCCATATGTGATCGACTACGTCATCGACCTGGCCCGCCGCAGCCGCCATCGCCTGATGATCCGCCTGGTAAAAGGCGCGTACTGGGACAGCGAAATCAAGCGCGCCCAGGTCGAAGGCCTGGAAGGCTACCCGGTGTACACCCGTAAGGTGTACACCGACGTTTCCTACATTGCCTGCGCGCGCAAACTGCTGTCGGTGCCGGAAGTCATCTACCCGCAGTTCGCCACGCACAACGCCCACACCCTGTCGGCTATCTACCACATCGCCGGTCAGAACTATTACCCCGGCCAGTACGAGTTCCAGTGCCTGCACGGCATGGGTGAACCGCTGTACGAACAGGTTGTAGGCAAGGTTTCCGAAGGTAAGTTGAACCGTCCGTGCCGTGTGTACGCGCCGGTCGGTACCCACGAAACGCTGCTGGCCTATCTGGTACGCCGCCTGCTGGAAAACGGCGCCAACACCTCGTTCGTCAACCGCATCGCTGACCAGTCCATCTCGATCCAGGAACTGGTAGCCGACCCGGTGGCCAGCATCGAGCAAATGGCAACCCAGGAAGGCGGTTTCGGCCTGCCGCACCCGCGCATCCCTTTGCCGCGTGACCTGTACGGCAGCGACCGCGCCAACTCGGCCGGTATCGACCTGGCCAACGAACATCGCCTGGCCTCGTTGTCCTGCGCCCTGCTGGCCACTGCTCACAACAACTGGAAAGCCGCACCGATGCTCGGTTGCGCCGCCAGCAATGAAGCGGCACAACCGGTTCTGAACCCATCCGACCTGCGTGATGTGGTCGGCCAGGTACAGGAAGCCACCGTCGAAGACGTCGACAACGCCATCCAGTGCGCCATCAGCGCCGCGCCGATCTGGCAGGCCACCCCGCCCGCCGAACGCGCTGCCATCCTCGAACGCGCCGCCGACCTGATGGAAGGCGAGATCCAGCCGCTGATGGGCTTGCTGGCCCGTGAAGCCGGCAAGACCTTCGCCAACGCCATCGCCGAAGTGCGTGAAGCCGTGGACTTCCTGCGTTACTACGCGGTGCAGGCGCGCAACGACTTTACCAATGACGCCCACCGCCCATTGGGCCCGGTGGTGTGCATCAGCCCGTGGAACTTCCCGCTCGCCATCTTCAGCGGCCAGGTAGCTGCAGCGCTGGCTGCTGGTAACCCGGTGCTGGCCAAGCCTGCCGAGCAGACGCCGCTGGTGGCTGCCCAGGCCGTACGTATTCTGCTTGAAGCCGGTATTCCGGAAGGCGTGCTGCAATTGCTGCCAGGCCAGGGCGAAAGCGTCGGTGCCCGTCTGGTGGGTGATGATCGCGTCAAAGGCGTGATGTTCACCGGTTCCACCGAAGTGGCGCGCCTGCTGCAACGCAATGTCGCCGGTCGCCTGGATGCCCAGGGTCGCCCGATTCCGCTGATCGCCGAAACCGGTGGCCAGAACGCGATGATCGTCGATTCCTCGGCGCTGACCGAACAAGTGGTGATCGACGTCGTATCGTCGGCCTTCGACAGCGCCGGTCAACGTTGCTCGGCCCTGCGCGTACTGTGCCTGCAGGAAGATTCGGCAGACCGTGTGGTCGAAATGCTCAAGGGTGCCATGGCTGAATGCCGCCTGGGTAACCCGGAACGCCTGTCGGTCGACATTGGCCCGGTGATCGACGCCGAAGCCAAGGCCGGTATCGAGAAACACATCCAGGCCATGCGTGACAAAGGCCGCAACGTTTACCAGGTGGCGATTGCCGACGGTGAAGAGATCAAGCGCGGCACCTTCGTGATGCCGACCCTGATCGAGCTGGAAAGCTTCGACGAACTGCAACGCGAGATCTTCGGCCCGGTATTGCACGTAGTGCGCTACAAGCGCAAAGAGATCGACCAGCTCATCGGCCAGATCAACGCTTCCGGCTATGGCCTGACCCTCGGCGTGCACACCCGCATCGACGAGACCATCGCCAAGGTGATCGACAACGTCAATGCCGGTAACGTCTACGTCAACCGCAACATTGTTGGCGCCGTGGTCGGCGTGCAGCCGTTCGGCGGCGAAGGCCTGTCCGGCACTGGCCCGAAAGCCGGTGGCCCGCTGTACCTGTACCGCTTGCTGTCGACTCGTCCTACCGATGCGATCGAGCAATCCTTCGTACGGGGCGACAAGCTGGCCGCGCCTGATGTGCGCCTGCGTGATGCCATGAGCCAATCGCTGACCGCTCTGAAAACCTGGGCCGACGGCAATAAGTTCAGCGAACTGAGCGCGTTGTGCACGCAGTTCGCCGCCCAATCGCAGAGCGGTATCACCCGCCAACTGGCCGGCCCGACTGGCGAGCGCAACAGCTACGCCATCCTGCCGCGCGAGCACGTGCTGTGCCTGGCCGAAGTGGAAGGCGACCTGCTGACCCAACTGGCGGCGGTATTGGCCGTCGGTGGTTCGGCGGTATGGCCGGAAACCGAGCTGACCAAGGCCTTGTTCCCACGCCTGCCTAAAGAGATTCAGGCGAAGATCAAGCGCGTGGCCGACTGGTCCAAGGACGACGTGGTGTTTGACGCTGTGCTGCATCACGGTGATTCCGACCAACTGCGTGCGGTGTGCCAGCAAGTGGCGCAGCGCGGTGGGGCGATTGTCGGGGTGCATGGCATGTCGCAAGGCGAAACGGCGATTGCGCTGGAGCGTCTGGTGATCGAGCGCGCGTTGAGCGTTAACACTGCTGCAGCGGGTGGTAACGCCAGCCTGATGACCATCGGCTAACTGACACAACGCGGCTGATCGCGGCTGATCGTTCCCAAGCTCCGCGTGGGAATGCAGCTCAAGGACGCTCTGCGTCCAGAAGCGTGACGCGGAGCGTCAAAAGAGGCGTTCCCACGCAGAGCGTGGGAACGATCTCGATGCCTCGCCAGCGTTCTGCCCTTCTATCACTTAAATCAATCTTGCTATCCACCCTCCATTCGCGGACTTAGACTCAGGCCAATTCCTTCAAAGGTACGCCGCCATGTCCGAGACGCTGCTCAGTTCCCGCAATCTGGCTTTCGAGCTGTACGAAGTCCTCGATGCCGAGGGCCTGACCCAGCGCGAGCGGTTTGCCGAACACAACCGCGAAACCTTCGATGCCGCGATCAGCACGGCGCGCAACATCGCAGAAAAGTACTTCGCCCCTCACAACCGCAAGAACGACGAAAACGAACCGCGCTATGAAAACGGCCAGGCGATCCTGATCCCGGAGGTCAAACCCGCCGTGGACGCCTTCCTTGAAGCCGGCTTCCTCAACGCAGCACGTAGCTTTGAAGCAGGCGGCATGCAACTGCCGACCCTGTTGTCCCAGGCTTGTTTCGCGCACTTCCAATCGGCCAACGCCGCCTCGACGTCCTACCCGTTCCTGACCATGGGCGCCGCCAACCTCATTGAGAGCTTCGGCACCGAGGAGCAGAAACAACGCTTCCTGCAGCCAATGATCGACGGGCGCTTCTTCGGCACCATGGCCCTGACCGAGCCCCATGCCGGTTCCTCCCTGTCGGACATTCGGACCCGTGCAGAACCAGCGGCTGACGGCAGTTATCGGCTCAAGGGCAACAAGATCTTTATCTCCGGTGGCGACCATTCGCTGTCGGAAAACATCGTGCACATGGTGCTGGCCAAATTGCCGGACGCTCCCGCAGGCGTGAAGGGCATTTCGCTGTTTATCGTGCCCAAGTTCCTGGTCAACGATGACGGCAGCCTGGGCGCTCGCAACGATGTGCTGCTGGCGGGGCTGTTCCACAAGATGGGCTGGCGCGGCACCACGTCCACGGCGCTTAACTTTGGCGATAACGGCAACTGTGTCGGCTACCTGGTGGGCAAGCCGCACCAGGGGCTGAGCTGCATGTTCCAGATGATGAACGAGGCACGCATCGGCGTAGGCATGGGCGCGGTAATGCTCGGTTACGCCGGCTACCTTTACTCCCTGGACTACGCCCGCGAACGGCCCCAGGGGCGCCTGCCTGATAGCAAAGATCCGAGCACCGCACCGGTGGCGATCATCCAGCATGCCGACATCAAGCGCATGCTGCTGACCCAGAAAGCCTATGTGGAAGGCGCCTTTGACCTCGGCCTCTACGCGGCGCGGCTATTCGACGACACCACCACCCTGCAAACCGACACCGAACGCAAGCAAGCCCACGAATTGCTCGACCTGCTCACGCCCATCGTCAAATCCTGGCCGTCGGAGTTCTGCCTCAAGGCCAACGAGCTGGCGATCCAGATTCTCGGCGGCCACGGCTACACCCGCGAATACCCGGTGGAGCAGTACTACCGCGACAACCGCCTGAACCCCATCCATGAAGGCACCCACGGCATCCAGTCCCTGGACCTGCTCGGGCGCAAATTGGCGCAGAATGGTGGTGCCGGCTTGAAGCAATTGATTCGCCTGATCGCTGAAACCGGAGCCCGGGCGCAAAAGCACCCTTCACTCACGGCACTGCGAGAGCCTCTGGAGCAACTGGTAAACCGGCTGCAAAGCGTCACGATTGGCCTGCTGACCGATCTCGCCCAAGGCAAGGTCAACAGCAGCCTGGCGAACTCGGCGCTGTACTTGAAAGTGTTCGGGCACACGGTGATTGGCTGGCGCTGGCTGGAACAGGCGATCCGCGCCGAAGAAGGGCTGGCCAAGGGTGACGCGGCTGACGCGGCCTTTTATAAGGGCAAGCTCCAGGCCGCCCGGTACTTCCTGACCTGGGAAGTACCGAGCTGCCATCATGAACTGGCGATTCTGGAAGCACGCGACGATACGTGCCTGGGCATGCAAGACGAGTGGTTCTAAGGCTGACCGATCACCTTGGAGATCACATCGACCGTGGCGCTGACTTGCTCTTGGTAACGGTCGAGTTCCTGCTGGTGAGCCTGTTGCATTTCAATCTGCTCGGCGCACAGGTTCAGCGCGGCCAGTACCAATAGCTTGTCACCGATCAGGGTCGGGTACTTTTTCTTGGTAACCGCCAGGGAGGCCTTGAGCATGGTCACGGCATGCATCAGGGTCTGATCTTCGCCGGCCGGTGCCTTGATCGAGTAATCCTCTCCGAGAATCGAAACGACCTTTATGCCCTCACTCATGCGCTGACAGGCCCTGCACTTACACGCTCAACCAGCGCCTGAATGCGGGCGGCGGTGGCGCCGTGCTTTTCTTCCTGTTCCATCAGGTTCAGTTGCAGGCTGTCGTTTTCGTCCTTGGCGCGGGCCAGCTCGGCCTTGAGGGATTCGTTGCTGCCCAGCAATTCTTGATTCTGCTGTACGAGGTCGCTGACCAGTTGTTCCAATTGGCTGAGGGATGCTTCTAACATTTTGATTTCTCGGGCTTTTAAAAAGGGCGGTGACGATAAAGAAAATTCACCTCGGATGCCAGGGTTATCCCTGGCCGCGCAGCCCGATGATGCAAGGCCGGGCCGCACTTTCGAGCCTTAGTGACTGCATTTACCCGATCTGGTTCCTGAACTCACCCAACCCCTGGTCCGATGCGACAAAAGCGCGCGCCCCCTTAAGACTTTAGTCGCATGGCCGATAAGGCGGGCACACTTCGTCTCATGGCCGCATGGATAGCGCCTCCCCCAGGACTCCAGCATGTCTCTTCGTAATATGAATATCGCCCCGAGGGCCTTCCTCGGCTTCGCGTTTATTGGCGCCTTGATGTTGTTGCTCGGTGTGTTCGCCCTGAACCAGATGAGCAAAATTCGTGCAGCCACCGAAGACATCACCTCGGCCAGCGTGCCCAGCATTCGCGCCCTGGATGAATTCACCCAACTGACCCTGCGCCTGCGCGTGCTGTCGTACCGCTTGCTGACCAACCGCGAGCCGGATGTACAGCAAAAGACCCTGGAAGCCTTTGAACTGCGCAATCAGCAGATTCGCACAGCCCAGGACATCTACGAAAAACTGATCACCAGCACCGAAGAGCGCAACGTCTACAACGAGTACGTCCGCTTGCTGGGCCAGTACCGCCAGATTGAAGAGCGCATGAAGAGCCTGTCTCGCGCCGATCAGGTCAACGAGCTGCGCAGCCTGCTCAACACCGAGTTGCTGGACAACTCCGAGCAGGTCAATGCGGTCTTGACCCGCTTGCTGGATATCAATAACGACGACGCCAACGCCACCAACCAGCGCGCCAAAGACCAATACGACATGGCCTTTGACCTGGTGGTAGGCCTGCTGGTGATTGCCACGGCACTGACCTTGCTGTTTGCCTGGTTGCTGACCCGCAGCATCACCCTGCCCATCGCCCAGGCGCTAGAAGCCGCCGAAGAAGTGGCCGAAGGCAACCTGACGCGCCCGATCAGTGTGGACGGCAACGACGAAGCCGGGCGCCTGCTCGCGGCCATGGCCAAGATGCAACACAAACTGCGCGACACCCTGCAACGTATCGCCGGCTCCGCCACCCAGCTTGCGTCTGCCGCTGAAGAGCTGAATGCGGTCACCGACGAAAGCGCCCGTGGCCTGACCCAGCAGAACAACGAAATCGAACAGGCCGCCACTGCCGTCAACGAGATGACCAGTGCGGTGGAAGAAGTCGCACGCAACGCGGTGAGCACCTCCGAAGCTTCGCGCAACGCCACCACCTCTGCCGGTGACGGCCGCGACCTGGTGCAGGAAACCGTTAGCGCTATCGAACGCATGAGTACCGATGTGCAGGCCACCGCCTCCCTGATTGGCGACCTGGCCAATGAATCGAGGGATATCGGCAAAGTGCTGGACGTGATCCGTGGCCTGGCCGACCAGACCAACCTGCTGGCCCTGAACGCCGCGATCGAAGCAGCGCGAGCCGGGGAAGCCGGGCGTGGTTTCGCCGTGGTGGCTGATGAAGTGCGGGCGCTGGCCCATCGCACCCAGCAGTCCACCAGCGAAATCGAGCGCATGATCGGCAGCATCCAGACAGGCACTGAACACGCGGTGGATTCGATGCGCAACAGCACCGAGCGCGCCGAATCGACACTCAACATCGCCCGAGGCGCGGGCCTGTCGCTGGACACTATCAACACGGCGATTGTGGAGATCAACGAGCGCAACCTGGTGATCGCCAGTGCGGCGGAAGAACAGGCTCAGGTGGCGCGGGAAGTGGACCGCAACCTGGTGAATATCCGTGACCTGTCGGTGCAATCGGCAACCGGCGCCAGCCAGACCAGCGCGGCGAGCGGTGAGTTGTCGCGCTTGGCGGTGGATCTGAATGGGATGGTCGGAAGGTTCCGCCTCTGAAATAAGCCTTTGCTCACACCGCATACCTTGTGGGAGCTGGCTCGCCTGCGATAGCAATCTGTCAGCTGACGCCCATGGCGCCTGGCACACCGCAATCGCAGGCAAGCCAGCTCCCACATTTGGCCGATGTGCAGCCACAAAAGCTTTTTGACAGCGCAGCAATTCAACAGGTTAGAATCCCTGGCACGCAGACTGCATGGTCAGTTTGCACCCTGTCTTCCCCTGCCCTGGAGTACTGCCTTTGAATGCGACGACCATCAACAGCCTGTTCTTGATCGGCGCGTTGCTGGTGACTGCGAGCATTCTGGTGAGTTCGCTTTCGTCACGCCTGGGTATCCCCATCCTGGTGATTATCCTGGCCGTGGGCATGACCGCCGGGGTCGATGGCGGTGGCATCATTTTCGATAACTACCCCACCGCCTATCTGGTGGGCAACCTCGCCCTCGCCGTGATCCTGCTCGACGGCGGTTTGCGCACCCGGGTGGCGAGTTTCCGCGTGGCGCTGTGGCCGGCCTTGTCCCTGGCCACGGTGGGGGTGTTGATTACCACCGGCCTCACGGGCATGGCCGCGGCCTGGCTGTTTAACCTCAACATCATTCAAGGCTTGCTGATCGGCGCCATCGTCGGCTCCACGGACGCCGCGGCGGTATTCTCGCTGTTGGGCGGCAAGGGCCTCAACGAACGGGTCAGCGCCAGCCTGGAAATCGAATCCGGCAGCAACGATCCGATGGCGGTGTTCCTCACCGTCACCCTGATCGACATGCTCGCCAGCGGCCAGACCGGCCTGCACTGGAGCCTGCTCACGCACCTGATCCGCGAATTCGGCATCGGTGGCCTGGTAGGCCTGGGCGGCGGCTGGCTGATGCTGCAACTGGTCAACCGCATCAACCTGGCCAACGGCCTGTACCCGATCCTGGTGATCGCCGGTGGCCTGTTCGTATTCGCCCTGACCAACGCCCTGCACGGCAGCGGCTTCCTCGCCGTGTACCTGTGCGGGCTGGTGATCGGCAACCGCCCGGTGCGCAGCCGCCATGGCATTTTGCATATGCTCGACGGCATGGCCTGGCTGGCGCAGATCGGGATGTTTTTGGTGCTGGGCCTGCTGGTCACGCCTCACGATTTGCTGCCCATCGCCGTGCCCGCCCTGGGCCTGGCGCTGTGGATGATCCTGTTTGCCCGGCCGCTGTCGGTGATGGTTGGCCTGCTGCCATTCAAGGCGTTCCACGGTCGCGAAAAAGCCTTTATAGCCTGGGTGGGCCTGCGCGGCGCGGTACCGATCATCCTCGCGGTGTTCCCGCTGATGGCCGGCCTGCCCCATGCGCAGCTGTACTTCAACCTGGCATTCTTTATCGTGCTGGTCTCGCTGTTGGTGCAGGGCACCAGCCTGCCGTGGGTGGCCAAGTTGCTCAAAGTCACCGTACCGCCAGACCCGGCGCCGATCTCCCGCACGGCCCTGGAAGTGCACGTTACCAGCGAGTGGGAGTTGTTCGTCTACCGCCTGGGCGCCGAAAAATGGTGCATCGGCGCGGCCCTGCGCGAGCTGAAAATGCCCGAAGGCACGCGCATCGCCGCGCTGTTTCGTGGCCAGCAACTGCTCCATCCGTCGGGTAGTACGGTGCTGGAAGTCGGCGATTTGCTCTGTGTGATCGGCCACGAACACAACCTGCCGGCCCTGGGCAAATTGTTCAGCCAGGCGCCGCAACGGGGCCTCGATTTGCGCTTCTTCGGTGACTTCGTACTCGAAGGCGACGCCCAGCTGGGCGCGGTTTCCGCCTTGTACGGGCTCAAGCTTGAAGGTATCGACCCGGACATGCCATTGAGCCGCTTCATTACCCAGAAGGTTGGCGGTGCACCGGTAGTCGGCGACCAGGTGGAGTGGAACAACACCATCTGGACCGTCGCCGTCATGGACGGGAACAAGATTGGCAAAGTCGGCGTCAGATTCCCCGAAGGAAGTCGCCCGGGCCCCGGACTCTTCCTCTAAACTGCGGGACAACGACGCCCCGATTCTTCACTTTGCAAGACCGGTCTCTATGCCAACCCTGCGTACTTTTCTCGCCACTGCCCTGCTGGGCCTGACCCTTTGTGTTGGCAGCGTATACGCCGCCGACCCGCCCAGCGCCGAAGCCGTCCAGCAAAGCCTGGATAAACTGCCCGACCGCAAGCTGCCTGACGCCGACATGAAGGCGCTGCAGGCGACCCTGCAACAGACCCTGACCTACCTGGGCAATCAGCAGGACTACGAGCAGCGCCTGGCCGACCTCAAGCGCCAGCTGGAAGAGGCCCCGCGCCAGACCAATGAGAACCAGCGTGAGCTGGCGCGCCTCAAGGCCACCAAAATCATTCCGGTGGCCCAACGCTACGCCAGCCTGCCGGTGCCGCAGCTTGAGCAGTTATTGGTGCAACGCAGCACCCAGCAAGGCGACCTGCAAAAAGAACTGGCCGACGCCAACAGCCTGACCATCGCCGCCCAGACCCGCCCTGAGCGCGCCCAGACCGAGATCAGCAGCAGTCAGACGCGCATCCAGCAAATCAACGCGACGCTCAAGCTTGGCAAAGACAATGGCAAACCTCTCAGCGGCGACCAGCGCAACCAGCTCAACGCCGAACTGGCGGCCCTGAATGCCTTGATTCCCCTGCGCCGCCAGGAATTGGCCGGCAACAGCCAGCTGCAAGACCTGGGCAACAGCCAGCACGACCTGATTCAGGAAAAAACCGCACGCCTGGAGCAAGAAATCCAGGACCTGCAAACCCTGATCAACCAGAAACGCCTGGCCCAGTCCCAGCAGACGGTGACCCAACAGTCCATCGAAGCGCAGAAAGCCGGCGGCAGTAGCATCCTTGCCAAGGAAAGCGCAGACAACCTGAAGCTGTCCGACTACCTGCTCAAAAGCACCGACCGCCTCAACGACCTGACCCAGAAAAACCTGCAGACCAAGCAGCAACTGGACACCGTGACCCAAAGCGATTCGGCCCTGGACGAGCAGATCAACGTGCTCAAGGGCAGCCTGCTGCTGTCCAAGATTCTCTATAAACAAAAGCAGGCCCTGCCGCGTCTCACCGTGGACAAAGACCTGGCCGACGACATCGCCAACATTCGCCTGTATCAGTTCGAGGTCAACCAACAGCGTGAGCTGATCAGTTCCCCAAGCGCCTATGTGGACAACCTGCTGGCGAACCAGCCACCGGATGAGGTCACCCCGCAACTGCGCCGCACCTTGCTGGAAGTGGCGATCACCCGCAGCGACCTGTTGGAGCGTCTGAGCCGCGAGCTGAGTGCACTGCTCAACGAATCCATCACCCTGCAACTGAACCAGAAACAACTGCTCAGCACCGCCAGCACCCTGCGGGCCACGCTCGACGAGCAAATGTTCTGGATCCCCAGCAACAAGCCGCTGGACACTGAATGGCTGGAAACCGTACCGGCGCATCTGAGCAAACAGGTCACCACCCTGCCTTGGGCGTCCAGCGTCAGTGAGCTGTATGACGGCCTGACCCAACGCCCACTGCTGTTCCTGCCGTTGCTGTTGCTGATCGGCGCGCTGTTGTGGCGACGCAATGCGCTGTATGTGCGCCTGAAAAAGGTTCACCAGGACATCGGCCACTTCAAGCGCGACAGCCAGTGGCATACGCCGCAGGCCATCCTGATCAACATCCTCCTGGCAATGCCCGTGGCCTTGGGCCTGGCGCTGTGCGGCTACGCGTTGCAGATCGACGCCCGCGGGCAAAACGCCAACCTGGGCGCGGCCTTGCTGCAGATCGCCCAAGCCTGGCTGGTGTTCTACACCGCCTACCGCATCCTCGCGCCGGGCGGCGTGGCGGAGCTGCACTTTCGCTGGGAGAGGCCGCAGGTCGAATTCCTGCAAGGCTGGATACGCAAGCTCGGGCTGGTGGTACTGGCGCTGGTGGCCGTGGTCGCGATTGCCGAACATCAACCGGCCGCGCTGGCTGACGACGTGTTGGGTATCGCCGTGGTACTGACCTGCTACGGGCTGATGGCCTGGCTGCTGGGCCGCCTGCTGCTGAACAGCCCGACCCACGAAAAGGCCTCGTTGTTTCGCAAAGCTATCGGGGTGGTGTTCACCGCGCTGCCCATCGCTCTGTTTATTGCCGTGTGCTTTGGCTATTACTACACCGCGCTGAAACTCAGCGACCGGCTGATCAATACCCTGTACCTGCTGATGTTCTGGCTGGTGATCGAAGCCACCTTCGTGCGCGGCCTGGGTGTTGCCGCACGGCGCCTGGCCTACGCCCGCGCCCTGGCCAAACGCCAGGCAGCCAAGGAGGCCGGTGACGGCGAAGCGGTGATCGAAGAGCCGACCCTGGACATCGAGCAGGTCAACGAACAGTCCATGCGCCTGATCCGCCTGGCCCTGCTCGGCGGCTTTATCGCGGCGCTGTACTGGGTGTGGTCGGACCTGATCTCGGTATTTTCCTACCTGGACAACGTCACGCTGTACGAATACACCAGCGGTACCGGTGCGAATATCAGCATGGTGCCCATCAGCATCGGCGACCTTCTGGGCGCGTCGATTATCATCGGTATCACCTTCGCCCTGGCGCGCAACCTGCCCGGCCTGCTGGAAGTGCTGGTGCTGTCCAAGCTCGACCTGGCCCAAGGCAGCGCCTACGCCACCACCACCTTGCTGTCCTACATCATTGCCGGCGTGGGCTTTGTCACCACCCTTTCCACCCTCGGTGTGAGCTGGGACAAACTGCAATGGCTGGTGGCCGCGCTGTCGGTGGGCCTGGGTTTCGGCATGCAGGAGATCTTCGCCAACTTCATCTCCGGCATCATGATTTTGTTCGAACGCCCGGTGCGCATCGGCGACACTATTACCATCGGCAACCTGTCGGGTACGGTGAGCAAGATCCGCATTCGTGCCACCACCATCACCGACTTCGACAACAAGGACATCATCGTCCCCAACAAAACCTTCATCACCGGGCAACTGATCAACTGGTCGCTGACCGACACCATCACCCGTGTCACCCTGAAACTGGGCGTGGACTACGGCTCCGACCTGGACCTGGTGAAGGAATTGCTACTCAAGGCGGCGCGAGAAAACCCACGAGTACTCAAAGAGCCGGAACCCCACGTGTACTTCCTCAACTTCGGCGAAAGCACCCTCGACCACGAGCTGCGCATGCATGTTCGCGACCTGGGCGACCGCAACCCGGTGTTGGACGAGGTCAACCGCTATATCAATCGTGAATTCAAGAAACAGCACATCAACATCTCGTTCCGGCAGATGGAAATCTACCTGAAGAATCTTCACGGCCAGGAATACAAATTGGTGCCGGCCGAAGACGAGCGCAAGACCATCGCCGAGCCCCTCGACAAGCCCGACGCCCCCGAGCCTCCTGCAGGCAAAGTCGTGGATGCGCCAGAGCCGCCACCCAGCAAACTCGACTAAACGCCCTATCCCCAGCAGAATGCTCGGACATTCTGCTGGAGATGGCCGGTGAAAGCCCTCGACGAACTGACCTTCGACAACCGCTTCGCACGCCTGGGCGACGCATTCTCGACCCACGTACTGCCAGAGCCCCTCGATGAGCCGCGCCTGGTCGTCGCGAGCAAGGCCGCCATGGCCCTGCTCGATCTCGACCCGGCCGTGGCCGAAACCCCGGTATTTGCCGAGCTGTTCGGCGGCCACAAGCTGTGGGCCGAGGCAGAACCACGGGCGATGGTGTATTCCGGGCATCAATTCGGCGGCTACACGCCGCAACTGGGCGATGGCCGCGGGTTATTGCTGGGCGAGGTCTATAACGAGGCCGGCGAGCATTGGGATTTGCACCTCAAGGGCGCCGGGATGACGCCTTACTCGCGCATGGGCGACGGGCGTGCCGTGTTGCGCTCTTCGATTCGTGAATTCCTCGCCTCCGAGGCCCTGCATGCGCTAGGCATCCCCACCAGCCGCGCCCTGTGCGTGATCGGTTCCAGCACGCCGGTATGGCGGGAGAAACAGGAACGCGGGGCGATGGTTTTACGCCTGGCCCACAGCCATATTCGCTTCGGACACTTCGAATATTTCTACTACACCAAGAAGCCTGAGCAGCAGGCCGAACTCGCCGAGCACGTGCTGAACCTGCACTACCCCGAATGCCGCGAGCAACCCGAGCCTTACCTGGCGATGTTCCGCGAGATCGTCGAGCGCAACGCCGAAATGATCGCCAAATGGCAGGCTTATGGTTTTTGCCACGGCGTGATGAACACCGACAACATGTCGATCCTGGGCATTACCTTCGACTTCGGGCCCTTCGCGTTTCTCGATGATTTTGACGCGCACTTCATCTGCAATCATTCCGACCATGAAGGGCGCTACTCCTTCAGCAACCAGGTGCCGATCGGGCAGTGGAACCTCAGCGCCTTGGCCCAGGCGCTTACACCGTTCATCAGCGTTGACGCACTGAAAGAAGCCCTCGGCCTGTACCTGCCGCTGTATCAAGCGCACTACCTGGACCTGATGCGCCGCCGGCTGGGGCTGACCACCGCCGAAGAAGACGACCAGACGCTGGTGGAGGGTTTGCTCAAGCTGATGCAGAACAGCGGTGTGGACTACACGCTGTTCTTCCGCCGCCTGGGCGACGAATCGGCGACGTTAGCCGTGGCGCGGTTGCGTGATGACTTTGTCGACATGGCCGGGTTTGATGCCTGGGCCGAGCGGTACAAGGCCCGTGTTGCACGGGATGGGGATTACACCCAGGAACAGCGCCGTGAGCGCATGCACGCGGTCAACCCGCTATATATCCTGCGCAACTACCTGGCCCAAAACGCCATCACCGCCGCCGAATCAGGCGACTACAGCGAAGTGCGGCGGCTGCATGACGTGCTGACCAGGCCGTTTGAGGAACAAGCGGGCATGGAGCAGTACGCGCAACGGCCGCCGGATTGGGGCAAGCATTTGGAGATTAGTTGTTCGTCGTGACCCCTTAGATAAAGGTCTCCACCGACACCCCGAAACGCTCGGCCAGCCAACGAATCTGGCGCACGTTGAGCTGGCGTTTTCCGCTCAGTATCTCCGAGACAACCGATTGCGCCCCAACGCCAGGAAGGTCACTCTGGGTAAGATTGTGCTCGCGCATCATGTAGCGCAGCACATCGACCCCGCTGGCTACGGGCATTGGGCGATGCTCACGATCATAAGCTTCGATCCAGTCGCTCAGAATGTCGACCAGGCTCATCAGCGGGCTGTCCTCGTCTTCACCCACCAGACTCAATAGCTCATCCAAACCGCATACCAATGCGTCGTAGTCTGCCTCGTTTTCCGGCTTGCGCAGCACAGGCGAAACGAACTGCCAGTGCTCTGCCGCCACTCGCATAAGTGCGCTCATCTGATTTTTTCCTTCCATTTGTTTTTCTCATAATCACGGTGGTCAAGCAGGTGTTTGATGTAAACGCGCTGCATTCGATACTGCACCGACGCAATCAACCTCAGCTTGTTACCGCCAATATCAAATACATGAAATTCACCTACCTTGTCGGTGGCGGGAAACATGGCTTTCATTGCGGCAAAGTCATTGGGGGCGTTGCGCTTGATCACGCGATACCACTGATCCAGAGCTGTTGCAGAGCGCGGCCATTTTCCTTTTGCTTCCCAGATCCTGCTTTCACTGATGACTCGCATGCAACGTCCTTATCGCATCTTGCTATGAAGGGTAAACCTGAATTCGAACTATCGCAATTTGCTATAGCCGCAAACAGACCGGTGGTGCACAACAAAAAGCCTAGCCACACCGTTCACGCTGGCGAGGACGAAAATGTGAGCGAATAAGTATCTATATCCTTGATAAACCTCTGTCTCGACACCAAATACCCAACTGGCCAAACCCCAGGAGCCTCCGATGTCCGAACCTCTTGTCATCCCCTGCCCTCATTGCAACGGCCTCAACCGTATACCCGGCGAACGCCTGGGTGACGCGCCCAAGTGCGGGCGTTGCAAGCAGCCGGTGTTGCTGAACAAACCCTTTGATTTGAAACAGGGCGACTATGCCAGCCAGATCAAGGGCGACCTGCCGCTTTTGGTCGATGTGTGGGCCGACTGGTGTGGGCCGTGCAAGTCGTTTGCGCCGGTATTCGAACAGGCAGCCGGGCAGTTGGAAGGCAAGTGCCGGCTGGCGAAGCTGGACAGCGAAGCTAACCAGCAGTTGTCGGCGCAGTTGGGGATTCGCTCGATTCCCAGTTTGATTCTGTTCAAGAACGGCCGCGAAGTGGCGCGCCAGAGCGGGGCATTCCCGTTGCCGCAGTTGATGAGTTGGTTGAGCAGCCAGGGGGTGTAAACATCCCCCTCAATCAACTCGGTCAATGTGGGAGCTGGCTTGCCTGCGATGCAGGCGACTCGGTCGGTCTGATACACCGAGGCGATGCCATCGCAGGCAAGCCAGCTCCCACATTGAATGCATTTCAGCTTCAGGTCAGCGGGGCTTCGCGGTCCATCATCTGGCTGACCAGCATGACGCCCAGTTCGCTTAACTGGTGGATGGCCAGCGCTACGTCGCGGTGTTCGCCGGTGAGGTCGTTGGACAGGTTGAGCAGCAAGGTGCGCACCGAGGAGAAGGTTTCGTAGCTGTTGAGTACGAGGGTTTCGGTGGGGAGGTTGGGTGACACGGTATAGAGGTTAGCCATGGATCGTCTCCGGGTTGGGGAGCCGCAACCAGCCCGCTACTAAACGGAGGGTGGCAGCTGTACGCAGGTTAGTAGACCGGGGAGACGCAACCGGCGCGCTCGAAAACGCCCTCCGTACAGCCACCATAGAATTCAGGAAGATCCTGATCGACGATATGCCGTACATCTCACCACGGGCTACTAAACCCGATCACTGAACATTCAGCGACCGGCAAACCTTAGAGACGCCCATCCAGACGCACAAGCCGGCGGATTCTGGCGTAGCTGTAGGCAAGGTTACAAGGCACAAGCCCAATTGCCAGACCCTTCCTACATACCTTGTGGGACATATCCAACTCACCTGCCGGCATGCAATCCAAACTGTGGGAGCTGGCTTGCCTGCGATAACGGTGTTCCAAGCGACACATTCACTCAATGTGCCGCCCTCATCGCGGGCAAGCCCGGCTCCCACAGTGTTCGGTGTTGCCTGTGGGGTCAGGCGTTCTCAAGTAAGTTATGCAACTCCACAAACTGCTGCGTCAGCTTATGCCGTGGGTCCAGATGAATCAGCGGCTTGCTCTCCTGGTGCGACTCGCGCATACGCACGGAGCTGGCCAGGTACACCGGCAGTACCGGCAGCCCTTCGGCAATCAACTCATCGAGAATCTGTTGCGGCAGGCTCGCCCGTGCCTGGAATTGGTTGACCACGATGCCTTCCACTTCCAGGCCTTCGTTATGGTCGTCCTTCAATTCTTCGATCTCAGCCAGCAGGCCATACAGGGCCTGGCGGGAAAAGCTGTCGCAATCGAAGGGGATCAGTACGCGATCGGCGGCAATCAGCGCCGAAACCGCGTAAAAATTCAGCGCTGGAGGCGTATCCAGGTAGATTCGGTCGTAATCTTCGCTCAGTTCATCCAGCAGCTTTCGCAACTTGTTGATCTTGTGCTTGGCCTCAAGCTTGGGCTGCAGGTCGGCCAGTTCCGGGGTGGCGGTGATCACATGCAGGTTATCGAAGGGGGTTTCGTAGATATCTACCCTGTTTTTCTTCGAAAACGGCCCCGTCGACAGGGTTTGCTTGAAAAAATCCGCGATTCCCATGGGGATGTCGTCGCCCGTCAGCCCGGTGAGGTACTGAGTTGAGTTGGCCTGTGCATCGAGGTCCACCAACAGGGTTCGATAACCTTCGCTGGCGCTGACCGCCGCCAGGTTGCAGGCGATGCTGGACTTGC